>JACNJN010000215.1 GCA_014382535.1 Candidatus Desulfolinea nitratireducens
AAGCCACGCATTTGGCGGAGGCGTTGCAGTACAGGCCAAAGGGGATGATGGTGTAACCCATATCTTACAAAATCAGCTCTTCGGGCTCATAACCCGGAGGTCGCAGGTTCGAGTCCTGCCCCTGCTACTAATAAAAGACACTGAAATAAAAGACCTCCTGTGAGAAAATAAAACAGGAGATTTTTTAATATGACAAGAAGAAAAGGGCGCAAAGATTATCCAAACTGGATAAGCGAGAAGCAATTAGGTTGTACTTGGAAGAAGGCTGGCCAGCAACCGAGATCTTGCATCGTTTCTCAATAGCAGATCGGAATCAGAGCAATGCTTGGGCAAGGCAGTGTCAAGAAGAGGGGGAAGAGATGTTTGCAAACAAGAGGAGCCGAAGTGGGAGAAAGCCGAAGAAAGAATACACGACTGCCTATTTTGTCAGATTGGAAATGGAGCTTGACCTGCTAACAAAATTCCATATCGAGTTGCGTCAGGGTTCGCTCGCGAATCGCGATATCGGGTTATTGAAAACAACCGAGGAAGATACGAAGTGAAAGCCATGGGTAACTTATTTGGGATCTCGCGAGCAGCCTACTATGCCTGGATGGGAGGTAACCCTGTTATAAAGTGTCAGGGCATTTTTGAGAGGAAGTGATTTTTCATTTTTGTCTGTTTCCTCAGATGATTTCATAAGGCAAATTTAGTACGATAAATGGTGCTCGTCAAACTATTTCTCATGTGGGGTTATTGCGATGAAAAATCCTGTAATTTGGGGATATTCATCATCTAATAGGTAATTGATGACTAACTTGTATCGTAGTTGAAATTAATACAAATGGTGAGATTGCCTAGCAAGTAAGTATCTCCCTGAGATATTTATTGTTAATGTCCTCAACCACATGGTATGCCACTTGAGACAATGATTTGGCTTTTGTTGGATGCTTGGTTATCCCAACTAAAATCATTTCTATTCTAACGCCGTATTTTTCTAGTAATTCCTTTGCGTCCTTTGCGCTGCGCAATCCTCCAATCAAATCTTCAAAAACGACTATGGTTGATCCATCTAATGGCCCCCATTTTTCTTTTTCGTATCTGCCGCAGAAAAAATCCAATGCCAATTTGAGGGATGCGGTATGTGGAGTGCCCAAAGCGACTTGAATGGCAGCCAAGGCATGAACGGGGCTGGGTTTTAAATACATATTCAATGGTTTGGCTGCCAGGTTTGCCAGCCAAAATAATGAGCCAGCGCCAACAATTGGCAATTCTTGCAGGCCAATTGCTTTTAAACCCAATTCTGCTTCTGGTGTGCTAAAAAAACCATTGGGAGGGGTACTGGGGCGATTGGTAAAAACTACAGCGTGATGATCCTCTGATTTCACCCATTTAATTAGTTGGTCGTGGGTTGTTTGGGATAACGCTGCCTGGTCGTACAATTCCAGGTAACTTTCGGTGTTTAGCTGGCTAGGGCGGTTATAAATTTGGCTGTATGATTTACTCCCCAAAACATATTCTTGAAAAATTGGTAGGGTGAAGCTTAGATCGTGGTTCTGGCCATTTCGCAGAATGCCTTTGAGGTACTCTCGTTGTTCCAGGTTTAGAGAGGGTTCTTGTTCCAGAAGAAGGTGTTCCATGAAAGCTGTGGGCGGCTCTCCATTTAGTTTGATATTTTGAAGAAAACCACTGAAATAATCTTCACCTTGGATAAAGAATTGGCCTGGAATGAGATTGATATTTTTGGGAATTCTTACTTCTGGTTCAGTGCGCCAAATATGCATTAATAGAATTGCTGTGCAAATAGCCAGCGATTCCCATTCATGGGTCACACTTGCAGCTTCGAGCTTGGCAATATGTTCTTTGCTTAGAATCGGATTTTCAATCCCCAGATTGTGGCCGATTAACTCAACTGAAGCCTGCAATGCCCGATGGTAGCCATCAGCGTGGAGCAAAACGCCATCCATATCAAACAGGAGGATCGTGTGGTTCATGTGTTTTTCCTTTTGGCGCGATTCTTATGGAATGTTTTTTAGGAAGGATGAGATTATTGTATTGCGATGTCAAGGATATCCTCTAATACCTGAGGAAATAACGAAACCGGGTTGCCTTTCATGCTGCTGCTTTTTAGCGCTTTTTCAATTAATTCATCGTATTTGTCGGGTGTCAGGCCGTAATGTTTGAGAGTTGGGATATCAAAATCTTTTACAATTTCTTCCAGCCAACTGATTCCCTCTTCAATTGTGGCTTGCTCGTTTCCTGTTAGTAGTTGAGCAACCTGCTTGTATTTTTTTAGAGTTGTATGATCTGTGTCATTTTCTCGGAGTTGTTGCACGTTGGTTTTGGTTACAACTGGCAAGAGCCGTGCACAAACAGCTCCGTGCGGTGCGTGAAAAATTCCTCCAAACGGTCCGGCAATGCCATGAACCGCGCCCAGGCGCGAGTTGGCCAACGCTAAACCGCTATACATGCTCGCAAGTGCCATTTCTTCTCTGGCTTGTTGGTTAGATCCATCGCTAAACGCTATTGGCAATGATCTCGCAGCAAGCAAAATGCCTTCCAGGCATAATGCGTCAATCATTGCATTGGGTGTGTTACAGGTAAACGCCTCAATCAATTGGGTAAGTGCGTCTAGCCCGCTAGATGCTGTGACTGCTGGTGGCATGGATATCGTCAGGCTTGGATCAAGTAGTGCAATAGTCGGGAGCAGGAGTGCACTGCGTAAACTGACTTTGGTTTTATGCTCAGGGGATAGCAAGACTGCATTCCGGGTGACTTCTGCTCCAGTTCCGGACGTAGTGGGGATTGCAATTAGCGGCGTGGCTTGATTTTGAATTGCTTTTCCTTTACCAATTACTTCTAAATAATCTAATGGGTCACCTGGATTGGTCATCATGCCCGCAATTGCTTTTCCTGCATCAAGTACACTGCCGCCCCCCAGCGCTATCATCACCTGGGGGTTATATTGGCGGGCAAACTTTGTCCCCTCCATGACCATATCTATTGTTGGTTCATTGTCAATGGGAAATGTTGTGAACTTGATACTATTTTTTTGTAAATCATCTAGAAGGAGTTGATGCCTATCTGGCATTTTTCCAGTTATGAGGAGGGCGCTTTCTCCAAAGTCTCTGACAATTTTTCCAAGGCGTTGGCTTTGGTTAGTCCCAAAGATGATTTTTTCAACTGAAGAGAATTCAAAGAGTATGTTGTTCATCATCTATTTGGGCACAGAATTATGATTTGCGTTTTTCAGGTTTCTTAAAAAACCTGAGCAAATGAAAGGAGATTAGGCAGAGGGATTTTTATTTAGGTTTAGAACTTCTTCAGCTGTTTCGTCGTCCGTAACCAGGATATCAATCCCGCCCGATCTAATCGCCCCTAATATGGAGGGGGCTTTTCGTTTCCCCTTAGCAATCCCAATTTTAATTGGGATCTTCAATAAATCTTCCCAGGGAATGCTTATCGCGCAATCTTCGCACCACGGCACATAGATTCGGTTTCCCTGAATATCCGTGAAGCAGACACATATCGCACCAATCGCCCCTAGTTTTTCCAGATCGCGTATGTCTTGGAAGGAAAAATATCCGGAATGAAACTGGGTAGAGATTTCAGGAATGATTGGCCCAATCCCTAATAGGGCAATGTTAGATTGCTTGGCAAGCTCAAGGACTTCCTTTATTGAATGGTCTTCTCTCAGTGCAGCAGCAATTTCCGGGGTGTCGACGATCAAGGGAGCATTGAGGTAATAGTGTTGAGCTCCAAAGATTTCACCAGCCCGCCTGACTTGCTCTGGTCCATCAATTGAGCTATAGGGGGCGCCAACGCCACCGACAAGTTGGACGACTTTCACATTACTCAAGCGTTTGGGCCGTAATTCCTCAACCACTGAATGGATTGTGGTTCCCCAAGATAAACCGAGAATCATGTTGTCTTCGAGCACATTCTCTAAAACGTCTGCCCCTAACCGTCCCAGTTGGCGCATAGTATCATCCTCGCTACCCATTCTGCGTTCTAGCACCTTTGCAGATTGGAGATGAGGAAAATTCTTGACAAGTTCTATTTCCAGTGAATTAGCGGTGGGGATGGGGTGGTTGATCCGGATATCGATAATACTTAGCTCTCGGGCTTCAAGGAGTAAGCGCGAGATAGATGGACGAGATAGGTTTACTTTTTTGGCAATATCTTGCTGGGACAAGCCATCATTGTAATACCACTCAGCAATATCAGCCATTAGTTTGTGGCGATCTTGTGAAACCTCATCATATAACATATCAGCATCCCTCACGTAAAGTGGCGCAATAACCCATTCAAATATTTTTACTTACTAACTGGTAGTGAATCCTGTTGATTTATAATAAATTTAGCAAACAGTAACAATTTCAAAACAATTTTCGAACATTTGCTTACTTGGCAATTATATGTAATGTCAATTATTATATGGTATGGGATTATGCTTGTCAACATAATTAAAAGGATAATTATGGGGTTATTTATTCATATCCGGGCTTGACAAGACCAAACAAGGAGTAATACAATAATCCGGAGTATCTTCTCAATAAATAGGGGTAAGCAAAAAGGAGGGAGACCTTTTAATTTTTGTAATAAGCAAGTAAACTAAGAACATGATGATGTTAGATGACCTTGAACT
>JACNJN010000198.1 GCA_014382535.1 Candidatus Desulfolinea nitratireducens
CCGCTCTATTTGAAAAAAAGGGCTACATGCTTCAATATATTGAGCAGGAAATGGAACGAGACCTAAAAGAACCCGAACCTGCTTTCAATCCCCAAAACTTGAGTTTCAATCCCTGGACAGAAGATAATAAAGCTGAATTCTATAAAGTATACATAGAGGCCTTTCGCACCCGTACGGATTACCCGATGAAGGCCGAAGCCTGGAATCATCATTTTGCTAATCCCAAGAGCAGCGATTATCAACCAAACTTTTCACTATTGGCCCTTAAATCAGATAATCCTGTTGCCTACGCCGTGATCCATAACGATGAATCGCCTGATGTCTTCGAACCGAAATCAGCCTGGATCACCCAAACCGGAGTCCATGCTGATTATCGACGCCAGGGGATCGGTGCCACTCTACTCACAGAAACGATGAAAGTCCTGCAGAAGGCAGGTTATCAAAAGGTTAAATTATCGGTACATGTGGATAACCCCGGGGCAATAAGTTTATATGAATATTTGGGTTTTTCCCTGGTAAATAGCTTTACCATGTACTATCGAACAGTAAATGCATAATCAGTAAAAAACAATAGCTGCTATAAAACACAAAACCGGAGTTGCAAATGCAACTCCGGTTTTTCTTAGTTTATCTATTGTCTAGCGTCCGCCGCGAGTGCCTCTGCCGCCACCATTGACACCCATGCCCAAGCCAAAGGTTCCATCTGTTTGGAGACAAGTACCGGTTCCATCACAAGTACCATCCTGGAGACGTACCTGCACACCCAACCCCATCCCCTTTTGCGGCTGGAAAGTTACACCATCAGCAGCGGCTAGTTTTGTAGCAGCGGCCTGTGCATTTGCGAATAAGTCTGCAATTTCTTCTCCGCTATAGCCTTTTTCCAAAGCAATTGTATAGCATGTTTCGCCAGCCTCAAGACGAGCAGTCAGCTCAGCAGGTTCAAGTTCGAATAAACTCGCCATGCTATCAATCATATAAGGTGAGAGAAGCCCCGCTGAATTTGCACCGTTACCATAGCCGCCATTGCCGGGACCACCCCACGTCTCAGCCATTGCTGAAGCTGGACCAACTGCGCTAAACATTGCGACTGCCATCACTGTAATCACGAGAACTGTACCTAAAGTTTTTTTCATTTTTTTACTCCTATATTTTTCTCACAGAAATTGTCTGTGTTGATGCTCCTATAATAGCAATGCTGTGTAAAGTATTTGTGACAAAAATATAAAGAAGGAATAAAGGTTGCGCTTGACACCCCCTTCCCAAATCTGTATAATCAGCGAAATAACTCTGGGAAGAGTAGACGGAAGCAAACCTGCTAGAGAAGGAATGCCACAGGCTGAGAGCATCCACAGGAACCTTCTGCCGAATGTCACCCGGATTAACTGCTGAAGAAAAGCTAAATTTGTAGTAACGGCTGAAGCCGTTCAAAAAAAGCGACTAAAGTCGCAACTACATTTTTATAGCTCAATAGAACAGCACGGGAATGCCCGTTACAGCATAGACCGATGATGGTCGGTCACAGAGAGCGTCTTTATTACAAAGACGAATAGAGGTGGTACCGCGGAGAATGTCTTCGTCCTCAATAGGATGAAGGCGTTTTGTTTTAAGCCAGATTCTGTCATCGCGAGGAGGGCTTCAGCCCGACGTGGCGATCTCCCAAACCATGCAGGAGATTGCCGCGCCACGATAAAGCATTCGTGGCGCGCGATGACAGAAAGAAATTTTTTACAGGAGCTATCATGACAAAGAAAGAATTACCAAAGGCATACGACTTTAAAGATACCGAAGAGCGTATTTACAAAATGTGGGAATCAGGCGGATATTTCAAGCCGCATAACGATCCCAACAAGCCGGATTTTGACCCGAACGTGAAACCCTTTGTGATCTCAATCCCGCCCCCCAACGTAACCGGCGAGCTGCACACCGGGCACGCGATGTTCGTCAGCATAGAAGATCTGATGATCCGCTATCATCGCATGAAGGGATTTTCCACGCTTTGGGTGCCGGGCACAGACCACGCCGGTATCGCGACACAATTAATGGTGGAACGCCATCTGCTCAAGACCGAAGAAGTCACCCGGGAAGAGATGGGCCGTGAAAAATTCCTTGAGCATTCCTGGAAATGGAAGGAGGAGTATCACGACCGGATCACTGGCCAGATCCGTCGTATGGGCGCATCCTGTGATTGGGATCGCGAACGATTTACCCTCGACGAGGGCCTGTCGAAAGCCGTCCGCGAGGCCTTTGTGCGTCTGCACGAAAAGGGATTGATCTATCGCGGCCCGCGTCTGATCAACTGGTCACCGGGGTTGAAGACCGCCGTCTCTGATCTTGAGGTGGAATATGAGGAAGAAGAGGGCAAGCTCTATTTCTTCAAATATATGCTGGCGCCAGACGAGACTTCCGAAGTCTCGGAGACTTCGGAAGTCTTTATTCCCGTCGCCACCACCCGCCCCGAAACCATTCTTGGCGATACAGCTGTGGCGGTGCACCCCGAGGATGAACGCTACCAAAAGTACATTGGCAAGATGGTGACAGTCCCCATACTGGGACGTGAGATCCCCGTCATCGCGGACGAATATGTCACACGTGAATTCGGCACGGGCGCGCTCAAGATCACACCGGCCCACGATCCCAACGACTATGAGATCGGCCAGAAACATAACCTGCCCCTGATCTCCATGCTCGATAAAGACGCCCGCGTCAACGAAAATGGCGGTGAATATGAGGGCATGGATCGCTTCGATGCCCGCTCAAAGCTCTGGGAAGATATGCGCGAGGCCGATCTGGTCATCAAGGAAGAAACTTATACGCATCAGGTGCCGCGCTCACAGCGGGGCGGCGAAATCATCGAGCCGATGATCTCCACGCAGTGGTTTGTCAAAATGGATAACCTGGCTGGAGCCGCTCTTGAAGCAGTCAAGGATGGACGCATCACCATCATCCCCGAATATTTCACCAAGGTCTATTACAACTGGATGGAAAATATCCGGGATTGGTGCATCAGCCGTCAACTCTGGTGGGGACACCGCATCCCGGTCTGGTACTGCGCCGACTGCGACGAGATCACCGTCGCCCGCGAAGACCCAACCGAATGTGCCCATTGCGGCAGTGCAAAAATCGAGCAGGATCCCGATGTGCTGGATACCTGGTTCTCCTCCGGCTTATGGCCCTTCTCCACCCTGGGTTGGCCCGAAGAAACCCCCGATCTTGGCTATTTTTACCCGACCTCCATTATGGAGACCGGTGCCGATATTCTGTTTTTCTGGGTGGCACGCATGATCATCGATGCGCTCGAGTTTACCGGCGAAATTCCCTTCCACACCATTTATCTGCACGGACTGATCCATGACAAGGACGGCAAGAAGATGTCGAAGACCAAGGGCAATGTGATCGACCCGCTGATCGTCATGGATGATTTCGGCACAGATGCCCTCCGCTTCACCCTCCTGGTCGGTTCGACCCCGGGCAAAGACACCAACCTGAGCCTGGAAAAAGTGGAAGCCAACCGCAATTTTGCCAATAAGATCTGGAATGCGGGGCGCTTTGTGATCTCAATGATTGACGGACTCCCCTCTCCCAATGGGAGAGGGGCTGGGGGTGAGGGCGATAATTGGACCCTTGCCGACTCTTGGATCTGGGCGAGGCTTCAGGATCTGATCCGAAATGTCGAACGCCTTTTTACCGGTTTCCAATATGGAGAAGCTGGCCGCCAGATTTACGATTTCTTCTGGAGCGACTTCGCCGATTGGTACCTCGAAATCGCCAAGCTCCAAATGCAAAATCCAGAAATGCAGTACTCCACAGCCCGAACACTCTCCCGTGTTCTGGATACTTCCCTGAGGCTATTACACCCCTTTACCCCCTTCGTGACCGAAGAACTCTGGGACCATCTGCGCAGCACCATTCTCGAATCGCCGATCACAGACCTCGCAGACGGTTGGTCGGAGGTCCTGATCACCGCCTCATGGCCGGAAGAGCGCAAAACTGAAGGCTGGGAAGATGGGAAGATCGCTGACTTTACGCTCATTCAGGAAGTGGTCCGCAGCATCCGCAATTTGCGCGCGGAAAAGGGCGTCCAGCCGGGTAAACGGATCGAAGCCACCTTTGTTGGAGGCGAGAAAACGCCTCTGGTACGGGAGCAAGTTGAGGTCATCACAACGTTGGCGAAACTTGATATGGAGAAAACCTCCGTCGTTGAATCCATCTCTGAGAAACCAGAAGGCAGCATCGCTCTCGTCGTCGGTCCAATTGAGATTTTCATCCCCCTCGAAGGGATGGTCGATCTGGCCGCTGAACGTGATCGGCTCGAAGCAGAATTCAAGGAAGCAGAATCGCATATCATTCGCCTTGAAAAAATGCTTTCCAGCCCCTTTGCAAAAAAAGCCCCCGCCGCGGTGGTTGATAAAGAGCGTGAGAAACTGGCTGGTTACAAAGAAACTGCCGAGAAGATCAGGGCGCAGTTGTAAAAAAATCTCATGTTTAAAGTACAATCAGACTCCAAGTGTCTAAACGCTTGGAGTCTTTTTTTGTAAACAAAAAAGGTGGTGCAGGATGATAAAAGTTTTATTCATTGGCGGTACAGGGATCATCA
>JACNJN010000074.1 GCA_014382535.1 Candidatus Desulfolinea nitratireducens
AAACTTATCCTACCAGATTTCCAATGCTCATCTTATTTTGGCGAAACTAAAGTTATTAACTATATCTGGCAGCGAAGTGCGAAATATACGCTTAACTTGTTTGGGTGGAGTTTGGTATCTGAGTTACCCTCTGTGCAAAAATATCTGCTGGTTGGTGCGCATCACACCTCCAATTGGGATCTGCCAATTGCCTTGTTGATGATGGCCGCGCTGGGTCTCAGGTTACGCTGGATCGGGAAGGCCTCTCTTTTTAAGGGACCACAGGGTTGGGTGATGCGCGGACTGGGCGGTATTCCTGTCGAACGCGGGGCGCGCAAGAATTTTGTTGAGCAAATTGTCGACCTGTATAACGAGCGTAAAGAGATGGTTATCACGATTGCTCCGGAAGGCACCCGCCGTTTTGTAGATCATTGGAAAACGGGTTTTTATCATATCGCTGAAGGCGCGAATATTCCGATCGCGATGTGTTATTTGGATTATTCACGCAAATCTTGCGGTGTCGGCGGATATTTTTATCCCTGTGGCGATATTGAAAAAGATATTAAAATCTTACAGGATTTTTTTGCCGACAAGATCGGTAAATTCCCCCACGAGCAAGGACAGGTCCGTTTTTTACCAAAGGAAACGAAATAAAAGGATAGAAATTTGATCGCGAAAAAAAAGCGCTGGTGGCAGCATTCTGCACGATTTATATTGCGGCTGGTTGGCTGGAGGCTGGTTGACGATACTCCCCCTGAACCTAAATATATTCTTGTTGGTGCACATCATACCTCGAATTGGGATTGGGCGATCGGTTTTTTTATGATGGCCGGATTGGGACTAAGGCCGCGTTGGATTGGCAAAGATTCTCTCTTCAAAGGGTTCGCTGGTCCAATCATGCGCTGGTTGGGTGGCATCTCTGTGGTACGTGGCGCCCGCGAAAATTTTGTTGGGCAGGTTGTAGACATTTATAACAATAGCAAAGAGCTGGTCATTGCCCTTGCCCCAGAGGGAACGAGAGATTACGTTGACCATTGGAAGACGGGTTTTTATCATATTGCCAAGGATGCTCATATTTCTGTAGCAATGGCTTTTCTGGATTACTCAAAAAAGATTTGCGGTATCGGCGGGTATTTTATCCCCTCAGATAATTTGAAGGCAGATATGAAAATTCTGCGGGAGTTTTACGAAGAGGTGGTTGGTAAATTTCCTGAAAAACAGGGTTTGGTGCGAATTAAAGCTTAAGGGTAGTTCTAATTAAATCAGGACTTACGCAAAATACCTTTTTTCTCGCTGCAACGCTCTGCGTTGTAGCTTGCCTACAATCCCCCAACGCAGAGCATTGGGAGTAGGACTATAAAAATGCGTAAGTCCTATAAATAAAAAGAGCGGGAAGATAAATTCTTCCCGCTCTTTTTATAGTAGACCTCTTGCATATGTGCTCCCGGCGGCGTCCCCGCCGCCGCCCTAACGGATGCTACGCAAAGGACGACGGCTAGAGCAGTGTCAAAAAGGGACTTTTGCAGGAGGTCTATTTAAGTTTGGCCGAAAGTTCGTTATTTGATGGCTCAACTAAAACTGTCCCATCGGGAAAAATAATTGTCGGGACACTTCTACTGCCGCCATTGACCTCTTTAACAAAATCCGCAGCTTTTGAGTCGTTATCAATATTGATCTCAAGATATTCTATTTTCTTTTCCGCCAATACACTTTTAGCCCGAACACAATCTGAGCACCAGGTTACTCCATAAAGAATAATTTGTTTTGGTTCACGAGAGTATAAATTATCATTCATTTTTTAGTATCCTTGCTTATTTAAATATTCACGAATCATGATTGCTGCTGAAGCCCCTTCACCTGCGGCAGAGGCAGCCTGTTTTGTAGAGCCATCACGTACGTCACCGGCAGCAAAAACACCCGGCAGAGAACTCATCATTCTGTCGGTCTTGATAAAGTCAAATTTATCCAGGTCAGCTTTGCCTTTAATAAGCTGACTGTTGGGTGTTAGTCCGATAAAGACGAAAATACCGTCATAGTCCCATTCTTTTATTTCACCGGTTTTGCGGTCTTCGACAACAATTGTCTCAAGCGAATTTTCTCCGCGCAATTCCTTGACAGCATGATTAAGGGTGACGGACATATTTTTCATTCCTGCGACCTTGTCCTGTAAGATCTGGCTGGCTTTGGCACTGGGCGAAAATTCGACAATGTCTACCTGCGAAGCAAATTTGGTCAGGAAAATGCCTTCTTCAAATCCGCTGTTGCCACCACCAATGACAAGTACCTTTTTACCTTTATAGAAAGCCCCATCACAAGTGGCGCAAAAATGAACATTGGTGCCGATCAATTTTTCTTCCCCGGGAATATTCATGCGGCGGTAGCTGGCGCCAGTCGCGAGCAGGACTGCCTTTGCTCCGTAGGATGTGCCGTCACTGGTGGTTATGCAAATATCATTCCCTTCTTGCGAAACGTCTTCAACTGATTGAGCCTGAAGGATTTCCACCCCAAAACGGCGGGCCTGTTTCTCCAACCTGTCAGCAAATTCACTTCCGGCAATACCCTCGTCAAAACCGGGAAAATTATCCAGGATCTGGGTGATGCCTACCTGTCCGCCGATACCGCCCTTTTCAATAACAAGCGTGGTGAGACCTTCGCGGGCCATGTAGTAGGCAGCTGTCAGTCCGGCTGGACCAGAGCCAATCACAATTACATCATAATAAGGGCGCTGTGCTTTGGTTTGCAGATTGAGCTTTTGCGCCAATTCGGCATTTGATGGCTCGGTCATGATCTCACCATCCGGGAAGATGATCGTTGGCACAACCCGCTTGCCATCGTTAATCTCCTCAACAAAAGCCATCGCTTTGGAATCTTTCTCGATATCAACATTGGCATAAGCTACGCGCTGTTCGCCGAAAAACTGCTTGGCACGTTTACAATCCGGGCACCAGACGGTGCTATAAACAATGATCGTTGAGGGTGACTTTGTATACAGATCAGACATGCTATTCTCCTGAATTTTGATAATACCATCTTCTAAAAAAAGTGGCCCAATATCAATCCCGAGATGGCCGTATAACTCAGGAGGGACGCTGATATCTGCCAGATAAAGATCGCCGACCACATCTTTTGCGGATGCGGATAGCAGCCCAACTTTGGGCAGAGCCAGGGTCAGCGTGGCGTTCGCCCGGATGCAGGGCTTGCCTGGTGATCCCGAGGTTGTATCCAGCCCCGAGGGAGCGTCCAGTGACAAAACCGGCTTCCCTGAGGCATTTACCCGCTCGATAAAAGTTGCTACATCCGGGCGTGGATTCCCTTTCAGCCCGTAGCCGATTATTGCGTCGATGATCAGGTCCGTGCCTTCCAGGTTGAAATCGGGGTCGTCCCGTAATCCCATTTGAGTGAGAATTTTCCATTGGTGATCCGGAACATCCTTCAATGTCCTTCCCACGCGCAGCAGATTTACATCCACACCGCGATTATGCAAATGACGGGCCGCGACCATCCCTCCGCCACCGTTATTCCCGCCCCCGCATAAAATTGCAACAGTTTTTCCATACCCTGCATTTTTTAACATTCGGAAGGCTAATTCAGCGAGATTTCTGCCGGCATTTTCCATCATTTGCAAAAGGCTGATCCCGTACACCTCGATCATCAGGCGGTCTACTTCGATCATTTCTTCCGTAGTCAGTGCATGTATTTTCATTAGGTATTTATAGCATATTAAATTGCCGCTGTTTTGCTAAGATGGGAGACCTTTAATGATTTTTACTTTCTATTTTGAGAAAGGGGTTTTCTTCTATCCAGGAGCCACAGCGCACCTGCCAGGATGATCAAAGCCACCACCTGCGCCGAGCGGATACCCCCGAAGATCAGGGCGCTGTCGCCGCGGAAAGCTTCAAGGAAAAGACGATACCCAGCCGTAAAGGTGATAAAGGTGACGAAGCTGACGCCAGCTCGGGGCTGGGGATCCTCTTTGGGCGGCCAGAGCAAGCTCAGGGTCACAAAGGCTGCCAGCATTTCATAGATCTGGGTTGGATGCCGCTTTAGTCCCCAAAGTTCGATCCCCCATGGAAGATCAGTCTCGATCCCGAAAGCGTTCCCGGATGAAAGGTTGGAGAGTGCCAGGCCGATTGCCAGCATCCCGAAAAATGGGACCAGTGCATCCAATGTGTTCCACAAGGGCAGATTTTTGCGTTGCCCGTAAATAACCGCGCCGATGACCCCTGCCGCAATCCCGCCGACAAGGTCGAAAAGACCGGGGTTCAGAGAGATCAGATTTAGTGGATTGCTGGTAAAAGCATTTGGATATCGTGCCACGTAGGCAATCCGTCCACCGATCACGCCTGAAATTAATGCGGTCATGATGAGACTTGAGAGCATGTCAGCTGAAACTTTATAGGCTTTCGCACTCTTTTCGGTGAGTGTGATACCGACCCAGAGCGAGATTAGGATGATCAAACCAGGCGTTTGCAGGGCCAGTGGGCCAATTTGAATGACAGGAAACATGCTACTCCTTGAGCAATTCTTCTATGCGGGCGCGAACCAGCGCCTCGCTGATCGGTCCGCCGATGACGACTTCGCTGATAATTCCCTCTTTATCAACAAAATAGGAGGTTGGCAGCGAGCGCACCTGATATTTTTCGTTGACCGAGCCATCAGCATCGAGGGCTATCGGAAAACTTAAATTATAT
The DNA here is from genome assembly GCA_014382535.1 of Candidatus Desulfolinea nitratireducens. Classification (GTDB taxonomy): domain Bacteria; phylum Chloroflexota; class Anaerolineae; order Anaerolineales; family Villigracilaceae; genus Desulfolinea; species Desulfolinea nitratireducens. The sequence goes on from JACNJN010000074.1 coordinate 4,671, forward strand.
TCTTCAACAAAGGCAGCAATATCTCTGAGGTTGTCCTGGGCTGTTGCGTTAACTGCCAGAATTTCAAAACCCTGCCCATGATAATCCTGAAAGGCTTGCTGGAAAGCGGGCATCTCTGCACGACAGGGAGGACACCACGAGGCCCAGAAGTTAACCAAAACCACACGCCCGCGCAAGTCTGAGAGCGTAATTGAATTACCATCCAATGTTTCCAGTGTAAAATCGGGAGCAAGAAATCCTTTTTGTGGGGCAGGGATCAATCCTGCTGTAGTGCTGCCGATTTTATCCGCGCTGATTAAAGTCCAGATCAGCCCCAGCGCCAAAATGCCGATAAACAGAAGTCTTCTACGAGTGGGTTGCATATCTCTCCATTTTAGTCTACACTGATACTGTATTGTCGCGTTCACAGGGTACTATCTTACTATGTTTTTTAACCAAACCTCATATATAGGCATTGACCTGACTGGTCGCAAGGCCTTTACTTATGCAGCCCTCAATGCGGACTTAAAATTGCTGGCATTGGCAGCTGGCGAGCTGGAGGATATTCTTAGCTTTGTTGGGGGACAGGCGGGTGCATATGTGGCGATCAATGCACCCGCGAGACCGAATCAGGGACGCGTGCGAGCGCTGCTCGAGTCAGAGAGTTTAACGAGTGAAAAATCCCCTTTACGCGGCGCCGATATACGGATGGCAGAATACGAATTACATCAGCGCGGTATCAAGGTTGCCGGGACACCCTCCCGCGCCGAACTTTGTCCCTCCTGGATGCGATCCGGCTTTGCCCTCTACGAAAAGTTGACCGGGCTGGGTTTTCTATCCTTCCCTGGCGAAGATGCAAAATATCAGGTGCTGGAAACACACCCCCAGGCGGCATTCATTGCAATGGCGGATGGAAACCTGCTCCCGATCTCAGCCCTTGAAGGACGTTTGCAACGACAGACAATCTTGTACGGTGAAGGTCTGCAAATCCATGATCCGATGGAATTCTTCGAGGAGATCACCCGGCATCGCTTGCGACAGGGGGTCTTACCCGTGGAGCAGATTTATATTTCCACTCAGCTGAACGCGCTCCTCGCCGCGTATACGGCCTGGCTGGTATCTGAAAACCCTGAAGACACGACCTCCCTCGGTGATGAGGCTGAAGGGAAAATCTATTTCCCCGTAACCGAGTTGAAATCCAGGTATTGATTTGATCCCCCACCTGTTCTCCTACCGGATACGGGGGCAGCCAGAGGAGGGCGCTTTTTATATTCACAAAGGAGTGTTAAAATGTTAAATATTGGTGATAAGGCCCCGGATTTCACCCTCCCCGACGAAAATGGAAAGATGGTCTCGTTGAGTGATTATTCAGGAAAATGGCTGGTGGTCTATTTTTATCCGAAGGACGACACCCCCGGTTGTACCAAGGAAGCCTGTGATTTTACCGACAGCAAAAATGAATTCGCAGGACTAAATGCCGAGATAGTTGGCATCAGTCGTGATGATGCTGATGCTCATCAGAAATTTATGAGCAAATATAATTTGGGAATTTCCCTGCTCAGTGATCCCGATCATTCTGTCCATGAGGCCTATGGAGGCTGGGGAACGAAGATCAATTATGGCGAGGAAATTGTCGGCGTGATCCGCTCGACCTTTATCGTCTCGCCGGATGGCAAGATCGCCGCCCTTTGGAAAAAGGTAAATGTTCGCGTAACGCAGCCAGATGGCGAAGTGAAACACGCCGATAAGGTCAGGGAAAAATTAGCCGAATTGCGGGCATAAACCAATAACTCCGCTTTTTCTTTTGCGAAGTTTTTTCATCCATTCCAGATAATCTTTCGCTTGATCCTGCTTTCTAAAAAGAACACCGCATTTTCGTAAGGATCGTATCCGCTATACCATCCCATCGATGGAGCAGTTAAATACTCTCAAAGAGCGTAAATGGTAAAATAACCGGGTTATTATCAATCAAATATAGAGGCCATATGACAACAGACACACTTCAGGAACGCTCGATCAACGCCCTCCGTTTTCTTTCGGCGGATGCCATCCAGCAAGCCAATTCAGGGCACCCCGGCTTGCCGATGGGTGCGGCAGCGATGGCCTACACAATTTGGACGCGCCATCTGCGCCATAACCCGAAAAACCCGAATTGGTTTGACCGTGATCGTTTTATTCTTTCTGGCGGGCATGGCTCAATGCTGCTTTACTCCCTGCTACATCTCACCGGTTATAAGCTCTCTCTCGATGATCTTAGGAATTTCCGGCAGTGGGGAAGCCTAACTCCCGGTCATCCTGAATACGGGCATACTCCCGGTGTTGAAGTCACCACCGGCCCGCTGGGTCAGGGATTTGCCAACGGGGTTGGATTTGCGATTGCCGAAGCCCATCTCGCCGCACAATTCAATCAGCCCGGTCATAAGATCGTCGATCACTATACCTATGCAATCGTCACCGATGGTGATCTGATGGAAGGCGTTGCCTCTGAAGCCGCTTCGCTTGCGGGGCATCTTAAACTGGGCAAAATGATTTATCTCTACGATGATAACCATATCTCGATTGATGGTTCGACTGATTTAGCCTTTACTGAAAATCGCGCTGCCCGTTTTGAATCTTATGGCTGGCATGTGCAAACAGTCAAAGACGGCAACGATGTGAAGGTGATCGACGCAGCGATCAGGATGGCAAAAGCGGATCCGCGTCCCTCGATCATTTTATGTCGGACGATTATTGGATATGGTTCCCCAAATAAACAGGGTACGCACGGTGTTCACGGCTCCCCGCTCGGGGACGAGGAACTTGCCGCCGCCAAAGAGAATTTATCCTGGCCCGTAGAGCCCCGTTTCCACATCCCAGACGACGTCCTTGACCATTATCGTGAAGCCCTTTCACAGGGGCGTGAATTTGAAGCCGATTGGAAGATGAGCTTTGAAGCCTATAACCGTATCGCACCGGAAAAGGGCAAGGAATTAAAACGCAGGATTGCGGGGGTACTCCCTGACAACTGGCGGGATGCTCTTCCCACCTTTGAAGCAGATCCGAAAGGGATCGCATCCCGTGTGGCTTCCGGCAAGGTCTTGAATGCCCTCGCTGAGAGCCTCCCCGAGTTGATCGGCGGCTCTGCTGACCTGGCCCCCTCGAATAAAACCTGGCTGGATGGTTACGAGGCTTTCTCCTCAGAAACTCCAGAAGGTCGTAACTTCCACTTTGGAGTACGCGAACACGGAATGGGAGCTATTGTCAATGGGATGGCCGTTCATGGCGGGATCATTCCCTATGGCGGAACCTTCCTCGTCTTCTCGGATTATATGCGCGGCGCTTTGCGTATTTCTGCGCTCTCAAAATATCCGGCGATCTGGGTCTTCACGCATGATAGCATCGGCGTTGGAGAAGACGGGCCCACACACCAGCCGGTTGAGCATTTGGCGGCCTTGAGGGCCATCCCGGGATTGACCCTTATCCGTCCCGCAGATGCGAATGAAACAGCCCAGGCATGGAAATTTGCGATTGAGAATCGAAAAGGCCCAACGGCGCTTGTTCTTACGCGCCAAAATTTGCCGACCCTGGCCTACCCAATTCAGCTCGAGAAGGGCGCTTATATCCTTAAAGATTTTGGGGATGATCCCGAAATAATTCTGATGGCCTCAGGCTCGGAAGTCAGCCTGATCCTGGCTGCGGGAGAGAAACTGGCAGAAGAGGGTCTGGCTGTGCGTGTGGTTTCCGTCCCATCGCTGGAAATCTTCGAGAAACAAGAGCAAGCCTACCGCGAGTCTGTTTTCCCGCCGCAAGTGAAAAAACGGCTTGCTGTTGAAGTTGGGATCGCGCAGGGCTGGTGGAAATATGTTGGCACGGAAGGCGGCGTTCTATCCATCGAAGGGTATGGCGCCTCCGCTCCTGCGGAAAGGATCTTTGAAGAATACGGTTTCACGGTTGAAAATGTAATTGCACGTACACGTGAGATTCTTAAATAAATGGATTTCAATACCCTATACGGTTTTATTTTGATTGGCGCGGGACTTTATGGATTGCGTGCAGCATATTTGGGAATGGATATTGAGAAATCTGAAACTCCGAGATTTAGCAGGAAAACTTCTCGTGTGATATATGCGGCGACAGGGATTGTTCTGATCATATTTGGCATTTTGAGACTGAATTAAAGGTGAAAATGAAAATAGCAATAGCTTGCGATCATGGCGGTTATCCTCTCAAGCAGACATTGATAGATGTTGTTCGAGCAGCGGGGCATGAGCCAATTGATCTTGGTACGGATAGCATGGAAAGTGTGGATTATCCTGATTTTGCAGAAAAGCTCGGACGCGTGATCCAGGCCGGCGGGGCCCAACGTGGAATCCTGCTGTGCGGATCGGGTGTGGGCGCGAATATCGCTGCCAATAAAATGCAGGGTGTTTATGCAGGGATTTGCCATGATACCTATTCGGCGCATCAGGGAGTGGAACATGACGATATGAATGTGCTTTGCCTGGGCGCAAGAATTATTGGGCCTGAGCCAGTAAAGGAAATTGTGGCAGCTTTTTTGGGTGCGCGATTCCTCGGAAATGACCCCGGGGAAGAACGACATGCAAGGAGAGTAAAAAAAGTTCGAAAGTTGGAAAGTTGAATGGTTTGAATGTTGGGGTTTCAAACTTGGAAAATATCAATCTAAAAAAACTCATTTTGGAGCAGGAGCATTATGCCGACCATTCGGCGATTTGAAGAAATTGAAGCGTGGAAAACAGCACGTGAATTAACGAAACTGATCTATGCCATGTCAAACCAAGGAAAATTTGAACGAGATTTTTGGATTGAGAGATCAAATTCGTCGTGCTTCAGTTTCGGTGATGAGCAATATCGCTGAAGGTTTTGAGAGCAAAACTCAGCCGCAATTTATAAAATATCTTGGATACGCAAAAGCCTCTGCGGGAGAAGTGCGGTCTCAACTTTATGTCACGCGCGATCTTGAATATATTTCAGAAAATGATTTCAAAAAGGCATTTACCCTTGTAGAAAGAGCATCTGGCCAAATTGCCAGATTTATTGCTTATCTTGAAAGCCACCCTAAATCACGCCAGGTACGCGAAGGTTTTGATACCTACGAAGTCTAACCTTCTAACATTTTAACCTTTGAACATTCAAACATTTTTACAATCGAAACGGTGAATCTATGAACCCCATAAAAGAACTAACCAGCTTTGGTCAATCCATTTGGTACGATAATATCCAGCGAAAACTATTGGAAAACGGTGAACTGGCTGCGATGATCGAACGCGGCGATATTCGCGGTGTGACATCCAACCCGAGCATTTTTCAGAACGCCATTGCAAAATCGAACGATTACGATGCTGCCCTAATTCCAATGGCAAAGGCAGGCGAGGACGCTGAATCGATCTTCTGGGAACTGGCGATTAAAGATATCCAGGATGCCTGCGATATATTTACAGCTCTTTATGAAGAAAGCGAAGGTGGTGATGGCTACGTTTCGCTCGAGGTCAGCCCTTATTTGGCAAACGAAACCAAAGGCACTGTCACACAGGCGGCGGAACTCTGGGAGCGGGTCAATCGCCCTAATTTGATGATCAAAATTCCGGCCACAAAGGCAGGCCTCCCGGCCATACGCCAGACGATTGCGGCAGGGATCAATGTCAACGTCACCCTTATCTTTTCGATTGAACGATACCGCGAAGTGATGGATGCTTATATGTCTGGTCTTGAGGATCGCATTCTTGCCGAAAATAATGAGGGCAGCATTGAGCGCGTCCATTCTGTGGCATCTTTCTTCATCTCCCGCCTGGATAGCATTATTGATAAACAGCTTCCCGCCAATTCGCCCTTGCGCGGAAAAATTGCCATCGCGAATGCCAAATTAGCCTTTGAGGCTTTCCAGGAGATTACCAGCGGTGTTCGGTTTGGCAAACTTCAGCTTGCTCGTGCAAACTATCAGCGTCCGCTTTGGGCTTCCACCAGTACCAAAGATCCCTCATACCCTGACACGCTCTATATTGATGAGTTGATCGGGCCGGCGACGGTCAACACTGTCCCGCCGAAAACCCTCGAGGCATTCAAGGATCATGGCACAGCGTCTGTGACTCTGACCCGTGATCTTGATGGGGCGTATCAAGCCATCGCCGACCTGGAAGCGGCTGGCATTTCTCTGGATCAGGCAACGCAGGATTTGGAAGACCAGGGTGTCAAAGCATTTGCGGATGCATTTACCGGTCTCCTGGAAACAATTGAGGAGCGACGACGTGACGCAGCTTAAAGAATTGCAGGCTTCCGTCTCCAAGCGGATCGCCCAACTCAAAGCTGATTCCGTTAATTCCCGTCTATGGGCGCATGACCCGACCCTGTGGACGGATGATCCCGTAGGACAAGCTGAGGTCAAACATCGCCTTGGCTGGCTTGATCTGCCAGAGACATCCCGTGATTTAGCAAAAGAAGCAACAGCCTTTGCTCAGGAAGTCAAAGATTCAGGAATTACAAAGACATTATTACTCGGGATGGGTGGCTCCTCCCTCGGCCCCGAAGTGATGTCATTAATCTTCAACCTTAAACCTGGAAAATTTGCCATCCTGGATTCAACCGATCCTGCCCAGGTTGCCGAAGCCGCGCAAAACTTCCCGCCAACTGAGACTCTCTATATCGTTGCCAGCAAATCTGGCGGCACGGCAGAGACCATGTCTGCGTTTTACTATTTCTGGGAGCAAAGCGGCGGTGATGGGAGTCGCTTCATTGCCATCACCGATGCTGGATCCGGTCTGGAGAAACTTGCCAGGGAAAGCAATTTCCGCAAGATTTTCCTTGCCGATTCAAACGTAGGCGGACGCTACTCTGCGCTGACTGCCTTCGGTCTTGTTCCCGCCGCGCTGATGGGGGTTGATCTGGATCGCGCTTTGGATTCTGCAGCAGAGATGATGGCTCACTGTGCAGTCTCTGAGCGAAGCGAAGCGCAGACGAAGGGTGGGTCAGCCAACAATCCCGGCATATTATTGGGGGCAGTGATGGGGGAAGCCGCTCTGGCTGGTCGTGATAAATTAACCCTGATCACAGATACTTCCTTTAATTCATTCGGCGCCTGGGCAGAGCAGCTCATCGCGGAATCGACCGGCAAAGAGGGGAAGGGGATTATCCCGGTGGATGGTGAATCCCTCCTTGCTGCAGATAAATACGAAGAAGATCGCCTCTTTGTTTATCTCCGCCAGGATGGCGCGCATGATGAATTAATTAAGCAGCTTGGAGTGCAAAACCATCCAATCGTAGTAATCCCCATCACGAATCACTATTCACTCTTCACAGAGTTTTATCGCTGGGAATACGCAACGGCCATCGCCTGTCATATTCTCGGGGTAAATGCCTTTGACCAGCCCAATGTTGAGGCCGCAAAGATCGAAGCGCGAGCCCAAATTGATGCGTATAACCAGAATGGCATGTTGGATGAGGGGCAACCCGTTTGGGAGCAGGATGGCGTCAAACTCTATGCAGATTTTGAGATAAGGGAGGCAGACCTGAGCTCCGCGTTTGATTCCTTTTTGGCACAGGGGCAGGAAAGTGATTATGTTGCCCTCCAGGCTTATTTGCCACGCAATCCGCAAACAGGCGCATCCCTCAAAAAGCTTCGTGATTTTATCCAGGGTAAAACCGGACTTGCGACCACGCTCGGATATGGTCCACGCTTCCTGCACTCGACGGGTCAGCTGCATAAGGGCGGGGCGAATAATGGAATTTTTATCCAGATCACGATGGATGCGGAGACTGATATAGAGATTCCAGCACAGGGAATGAGTTTTGGCACACTTGAACGGGCACAGACTCTTGGCGATTTTTCTGCGTTGCTTGCCTCGGGTCGACGTGTGCTGCGGGTCCATTTGCCATCACTGGATAAGCTGTCTCAATTACAGTGAAAATTATATGACTGAAAAATCTCGTCCTTCGTGGCGGGATTATGTTTTAAGAATATTGGAACTATAATGAAAAAGCTAAACGAATTTAGTTGTGTGGCCTGCCATGGAGATACACCAACATTGCCCTCCCTTGAAATTGCGATGCTTTTACCTGAGGTGCCAGATTGGCAATTGATCGAAGTAGATGGTGTCCAGAGACTGGAAAGAAGTTTCTCTTTCAAGAACTTTAGAAATGCCCTGGAATTCACAAATCGTGTGGGGGAAGAAGCTGAAAGGGAAGGTCATCATCCGCGAATAATTACCGAATGGGGGAGCGTGAAAATCCAGTGGTGGACCTACGCGATTAACGGGTTACACAAAAACGATTTCATCATGGCTGCAAAGACAGATTCTTTATAGGTTTCTTTGCGGATTAATTAAAGGGAGGTTTCATTGGGGCCGGTAACCAGTAAGGATAGCCTCGGGGCAAAAGCGACGAATTTCTTTGGGTTGGGATTGGGGTTGATCGCCTCACTTTTTAGCATTCGTTTGATCGTTGATACAAGTTTTCGGATGCTTTACCCCTTTGTCCCCCAGTTTTCTGAAGGTCTGGAAGTCAGCATTTCTGTTTTTGGCTGGCTTTTGATGATTCGTTCGGCCTCTGCATTTTTTAGCCCGCTGATTGGGACCTTGGCCGATCGATATGGGCGTCGCAAGATCATGGCTTTTGCCTTGCTTTCCCAGACTTTGGGGTTGGTTGGAATTGCCTTCTCATCAGGATGGTGGGCTGCAATCCCGATCCTTTTTTGTGGTTTGGCAGTCAACGCCTTCTTACCCGCCCAACAGGCATATATCAGCGATTTGGCTCCATTTGAAAGACGCGGACGTGCTCTGGCATCCATCGATATTGCTTTTGCGGTATCCGGGATGGTGATGATGCCTGTCATTGGCTGGGCGATCAATATCTATGGTTGGCAGACACCCTTTTTTGGACTAAGCGCATTGAGCATTGTTGCTGCCATTTTGACCTGGGTTTACTTGCCAGAAACAAAGTCACGTACGCAAGGGGGAAAAGCAGAAAATGGTATGAGGCAATTATTGCGAAAAAGAAATATCCAGGCATCGCTTGGCGTGGCAATCCTGCTTTTTATCGGGGTGGGCATTTTTATGACTTTTTGGGGTATCTGGCTGAGTGCAGATTTTGGTTTTGATGCTCTTGATCTGGGTTTGATGGCGCAACAAATTGGAATTGCAGAGCTGTTGGGGGCGATTCTTGCGGGACTAATTGTTGATCGTCTTGGTAAACGCCGGACCAGTTTGATCGGCGTTGCTATTTCGGCGATCATGTTTGCCTCCATCCCTCTGGCTCGCGAAAATCTGCTTGTAATTCGGATTCTTTTGGTTGCCACCGTTTTTTGGATCGAGTATTCCATCGTAGCATTATTCCCTTTGTATGGGGAGCAGGCCCCGAATGCGCGGGCAACCATTTTTGCGTTGATTGCGCTGGGCAATGGGATTGGTTTGGCTATTGGACCTATTCTCACCACCAGCTTGTGGGCATGGCGTGGTCTTGGAGCAATTACGCTTGTCGCCAGTGTCAGTTTTGCGTTAGCGGCTGGGTTGATTTGGGCGTTCTTGAACGATGCTGTTGAATAGAAAAAGAATAAGGAATTAGCTCCCATGAGCTCATGATAAAATGGTTTTTGCCTTGGCTGCCATTATCGCATTTAGTCAGCTCTAAAAATTTAAAAAAATCCGCCAATTATCCCCATCTTGTATTGATGATATTTTTAATTAATAGGAGAAATACTATCTGAGCGGATATTTGTAAGGTATGGGAATCCTTGTTACAATCGTGAAGACCTTACCCAAATATCATTTGAGGGGAAGCGAATATGACCATAGAAAAACTTTTGCTGGAAGGAATTTCCGCCTGGAAGTCAGGGGATAGCACGAGGGCGGCATCGTTGCTTGCCCAGGTTGTACAGGCGGATCCTCGATCAGCTGAGGGTTGGTATTGGCTGGGAAAATCCGTGTCATCTTCTGAAAAGAAGATCTATTGTTTTCGGTGGGTATTAAAAATTTCTCCTGATCACATTGAAGCGCGGGAAGAATTGGAGCTGATAGGCTACCTGAAGCCTGAAACCCCCAGGATAAACCCCCCATCTATATTTGAGCCGGTTCCCACATCAACCTTATTTCCTGAAACTGAAACAACATTTCCCCGTTCTGCTGAACCTGATAGTTCTGTTTTTCAAGAGGGCGGTGAGGAAGAGTCCGGTTCTGATAAAAAGCCCCCATATTTTTTTGAGGAGCCTGTGGATAAGGAAAATTTAGCTGGGGATGTTGATGATAGTGAAGAAAAGAGTTTCAGCAAACCCGGGAAAAATATAAAAAGAGGACAAAAAGTTATATTAGCCATCCTGGGTATAATTGCTGTTTTTTCTATCGCAGGTGTTTTTACTTTTTATTTACTGCAAACTGAATTGATGGATGAAATAAATTTGGCCATATTGCCATCCACTGTTACACCTTATTCCTCACCGACCCCAATAGCAACGATAATTCCTACAGCGACGCCATTACCTTTTTCTGCGTTGGATGCGAAGGGTTATTTATCTGAATTTGAACCATCTGAGTGTAGTTTTGAAATTCCTGAGGGTACAAAGGTGGATTGTGGTTTCGTAATTGTCCCTGAGAATCGCTATGGGGATGTGGAAAAAAGAATTCGTTTGGCGGTGGCTATATATCGTGGTACCGATAATTCCGCAACGCCTGTTATTTATTTACAGGGAGGTCCGGGGCAGGAGGCCATTGAGTTCATGAGCAAATATTTTTATTGGACTATTGCCCCTTTTGTAGCAGAACGTGATTTTATACTATTAGATCAACGCGGAATGGGTCTTTCTGAACCGAACCTTGATTGCCCCCAACTAGATGAAATTTACGAGGCTGATGCTGCCGATGAAATTTCCCTGGAGAGTAGAGAAGAGCAATACTTAACGGCATTTGAGGATTGTAGGGATAGATTGGTTTCGCAGGGTGTACATCTATCATCCTATAATACAATGGAAAACGCAGCAGATGTTAAAGATGTAATTTTGACCCTGGGGTACGAAGAAGCCATACTTTTTGGGGTATCCTACGGCACGCGATTGGCACAAGTTGTCATGCGCGAAAATCCTGAGGTCGTATCTGCTGCTGTTCTTGATTCAGTTTTGCCAATTGAAGGCAGGGTTTTTAACGAAAGCGCAAAAATTGCACAAGCCTCTCTGGAAACTTTATTTGCTGGCTGCGCAGCGAGCTCGAAATGTCGCTTTGCTTATCCTGATCTTGAAGATGATTTGCGGGTATTAGTGAAACAGCTCCAGGAAAAACCACTCTATACAAGCATTTTTGGCTATGATGAAGATGATTATAGCCATAGCGTAAATGGTGTGGAATTTATGAGTACAATATTATGGGCGATGCGTGATCCTGATCTTCAAGGAGTTATTCCTCAGGCAATTGAGCGTGCAAAGGCGGGAGAAACAAATATGCTTGGTTTTATTTTATCTTTTCCTGTAAATGCGGTAAACGATATCAATCTTGGATCATACCTTTCTATTAATTGTCGCGAGCAAGTCTACGCCTCTACACCAAAAGAAGTTGGCGATGACCTGGCCTCCTATCCCGACACTGAAGCGATTGGTTTGTCCTGGGTTTATGGTGACCCAAATTTTATATTTGATCTTTGTGATACCTGGCAGGTTGAAGGAATCCGGCCAAACGAAAATGATGCTGTCTCTGGCGACATCCCAACGCTGGTTATGGCAGGGGAATACGATTCAACGACTCCGCCTTTTTGGGCAAAGCAGGTCTCAGCGCGGTTGAGCCGCTCAATATACGTCGAGTTTCCCGGGCAGGGGCATGGTGTTGCCTTTAGTCAAAATTCTGTCTGCCCTCAGAAAATTCTTCAAAGTTTTTTGGCTAACCCAGAAATGGTGCCTGACACTTCTTGTGCAGCAGATATGCCCTCTCCCGAATTTTCTGTTCCCTATGAAGGAGAGCCACCGCTCAATTTGATTCCGATAGCCAGTGAATTATCTGGAATTGTTACTGTCGCCCCCCTGAGTTGGACCAGAGATGGAGACTCTGCTACTTTTCGTAGAGAATCATCCACCTGGGATATGACCAGCGTTAGCGTAATGCAGGTCGGGCTTGATTTTGATACGCTGATGGGCATTATCGTAGGAGATTTTGAGGGGATAGGATTAGATAGTTTTCCGCATATAGTTGGTGAAGTAGAAGCAAATGGACTAACCTGGGAGCTATACAAAACATCGCTGATCGCACTACCAGTGGATATTGCCTATGCTCAATCGGGATACGATGCTATTCTGGTTCTTTTATTAAGCCATGCGGATGAACAGGAAATTCTCTACGAAGAGGTATTTCTGGAAATGTTGAACTCCACAAATGTATTTGTCGCTGAAGATGCACTGGAATAATATCTAATTGGCTATTTATCATCTGCCATACATATTTTGCATGAAAAATTCGGTAAATCTTTTCTTGCGATATATCTTCTCTGCTTTTTACCTGCTTATTGCAGCTTGAGATTATTTTGAACTCCCGCATTTTCCCCTGAATTCTTATTTAGACAAGATATATCCGATTTTTTTCCACAAAAACAAGCCGATTCAAGGGGGGAATTACGGTTTGGATATTTTAAGGTTGAGTAGACCTGTTGTCCCCTTGCCCTGACCTTACTATTATGCTAGAATCTCCGCTCACTAACCCGCGAATATATGGGGCGCGGCGGGGTACATCGCCATATCTGGCGTGAGACAAATGTTCAGTTTGGTGTTTTTTTGACGGGAGTAAGGTGAAATGCGTTGTCCTTTTTGTCAGCACGAATCATCGAAAGTTGTAGATACATCCCATGATAGTCAGGGAAATATTCGGCGACGGCGTGAATGCCTGAGTTGTGAGCAACGCTTCAGCAGCTACGAACGCCCAATATTGGCAACCCCGCTAATCGTAAAACAGGATGGTGCCCGCGTGGCATTCAATCGTGAAAAACTAATGCGCGGAATCAGTATCTCCTGTGCAAAGCGCCCGGTTTCTGCAGCGAATATTGAGCGCCTGGTTGGGCAGGTTGAAAATGAGTTGCAAAAAATGGGGAAATCTGAGGTTTCATCCCGCGTGGTTGGAGATAAGGTTATGGACGGTTTGAAGGAACTTGACCAGGTCGCATACATGCGCTACGCCATTGTTTACCTCGGATTGGATGATCTTCATGCCCTGCGCGCTGAAATTGACCGACTTTTGGAATAATTTTGCCCTTGGCCTTTGGTGATATTGGGGGCGCTTAAACAAAGAATTTTTTACTGGTTTATCAGGAGAATGCGTTATGTCAAAGAAAACGGCTGTAGCCAAAAAACAAGGATTATTAACAACTCCGCCCGCGCCATCAGATCTGCCCGCTATTGAACTTTCTGATAACTCGCGCCAGGTTTTAATCCGTCGATATCTGCGTCGTGGAGATGATGGACAGCCCAACGAATCAATTGAGGAAATGTTCTGGCGTGTCTCCTATAATGTTGCCAAAGCCGAAGAAAAATGGGATGTTGATGTACTTGAGCGTGCCATAGAGTTTTATCATTTAATGGTTGAAAAAAAATTCTTCCCCAATTCCCCAACATTTACGGGCGCTGGAACGCCCCTTGGGCAATTGGCCGCATGTTTTGTATTGCCGATCAACGATGATATGGGGCGTGATGCGGCAGGCATCTTTCAGTCACTGCGTGATGCGGCCCTCATCCAGCAGACAGGCGGCGGGAATGGATTCTCCTTTTCACGTTTGCGCCCATCTGGCGCATTGGTCAATTCCTCGGCCGGGCAGGCCACAGGCCCGATCGGCTTTTTACGGGTTTACGATAATGCATTTGGCGAGATAGCGCAGGGCGGCACCAGGCGCGGGGCCAATATGGGCGTGATGCGTGTGGATCACCCTGATATTGCAGATTTCATCACCTGTAAAACAAATGAAAACTCGATCACCAATTTCAATATTTCAGTTGGGATCACAGATGCCTTTATGACCGCCGTTGAAAATGATGATGAATGGGCTTTACGCTTCCCGGATGTTCTTTCGCCGAAATATCGCGGTTTCAGGGGGACGCTGGAGCAAGCCGAGGCCGCGGGCATCCCGATCCGGACTTATGAAAAAGTCAACGCGCGAGAGCTTTACGAAAAGATCGTCAAACAGGCGCATCATAACGGGGAGCCGGGAATGCTCTTCCTTGATGCGGCAAATCGGGATAATCCCGTCCCACATTTATATGCGCTTGAATCCACAAATCCATGCGGTGAACAATGGTTGGGACCCTATGAATCCTGCTGTTTGGGGTCGATCAACCTTGCTGAGCATTGCGGGCCTGATGGCGAAGTCGATTGGGAGGAAATCCGAAAAAGCACGGTTTTATCCACTTATTTTCTCGACGATGTGGTTGATGTGAATGCCTATGTGCCAGCCGTGCCTCAATTGAAGGAGGCCGCGCAAAACGCGCGCCGAATTGGTTTGGGCATTATGGGTTTGGCCGATCTTATGTATCATGTAGGGGCACGCTATGGCTCGCAGGATGGACAGGAATTTGCCGCACAGGTGATGGAATTTGTCCGTTATCATGCCATGCAGACCAGCATCAGATTGGCCGAAGAGAGGGCACCCTTTCCTGCGATTGAGGGCAGTCTTTATGATCCGGAAAATCTGACCTGGAAAAAACCCAATTCGGTGGTGGCCTATACAAAGGATTGGGGACGTCCGGACCTGGATTGGGATTCCGTTGTGGATGGCCTCCGAAAGCATGGAATTCGGAACGCTGCCCAGACAACGATCGCGCCCACCGGGACAATTGCCACCGTTGCCGGATGCGAGGGATATGGCTGTGAACCGACCTTTGCGCTGGCCTATATTCGCCATGTTGATGATAACGGGAAAGACCTTCAGTTGACTTATGCCAGCCCTCGGTTCGAAGCTGCCCTTAGCGCCGCCGGTTTGGTGGGAGAGGCAAGTCAGGAGATTTTCGAGCAGGTGCTGGAAGAAGGCTCATGCCAGGGACTGACGGATATTCCTGAGAAGATCCGGAAGGTCTTTGTGGTCTCGGCAGATATCACCGCTGAGGAACATGTCCGGATGCAGGCTGCACTGCAGGCCTTTGTCGATAATTCTCTCTCCAAGACGGTCAATTTCTCCGCAACGGCGACCGAAGAAGATGTTTCAAAAGCCTACAAATTGGCCTGGGAGTTGGGTTGTAAAGGGATCACTGTCTATGTGACAGGCTCGCGGGACAAGGTTGTCCTGGAAACCAAAGCGACTGCAAAGCAAAACCTCCCGGAGGGTGAATCTGACGGGAAACCCATCTGGGGTGAAAGTAAAAAGCCCCGTCCGCGCTCCCTGCTCGGCTGGACCTATAATGTCAATACCCCCTTGGGCAAAGCCTTTGTCACCGTCAACGAGAATGGTGGAAGACAACCCTTTGAAGTCTTTGTCAATACAGCCAAGGCCGGTTCTGAAACAGCGGCAGTCTCCGAGGCCATCGGTCGCTTACTCTCCTATATATTACGCCTGGCATCGCCCGTTTCACCGCGTGATCGTATAAAAGAGATTGTCCGTCAACTCGGCGGGATTGGTGGAGGTCGCTCACTGGGATTTGGCGCCAAACGTGTCCGCTCATTGCCAGATGGCGTTGGGCAGGTGCTGGCTGAATACCTCCGTGAAGCCGACGAACACCTTGGTGATTGGGTCCCAGCAGAAGCGGATACAGCGCCCAGCAATGGCGGGCTCGAGGTTCCCCAGATTCAGCCGATCGGCGATCTTTGCCCCGAATGCGGGGAGGCGGCCGTGATCAATGAAGAGGGCTGCCGGAAATGCTACGCCTGTGCCTTTAGTGAGTGTTGACCCCTCCCCGTCCCTCCCCAAATAAAATTTGTTTTGGGGAGGGTGCCCCGATAGGGACGGGTGGGGCTTATTGGTATGGAAAAAAATTGTGCAATCCAAATCAAAAACCGTAGATGCCTATTTGAATGAGGTGCCAGCCGAACGAAAGGCTGGCCTTTCAAAATTACGTGAGCTGTGTCTCTCATCCCTGAAAGGCTTTCAGGAGGGCATGGCATACGGAATGCCCTCCTATTCGCGAAATGGTGAAGTGGAGGTGGCCTTTGCCAGCCAGAAGAATTATATTTCCCTTTATATCCTCAAGCAGGTTGTGATGAACGCTCACAAGGAGAAACTGGCCGGTCAGGGGATCAGCTTTGGCAAGGGCTGTATTCGCTATACCAGAACAGAAAGAATGGATTTTGAGCTGGTTGAGAATATGTTGAGGGATGCAGAAAGGTCTGACGGGGAAATTTGTTGATCGAAAAGGGTGTCTGAAAACCCTTTT
This sequence comes from Candidatus Desulfolinea nitratireducens, assembly GCA_014382535.1. GTDB lineage: Bacteria > Chloroflexota > Anaerolineae > Anaerolineales > Villigracilaceae > Desulfolinea > Desulfolinea nitratireducens. The sequence goes on from JACNJN010000074.1 coordinate 20,953, forward strand.
TAACCACAGATGAACATAGATAAAAATGATTGGAAAGGCATTTCCTCGAGGCTTTCATCCAAAGAATAAGCGTTCATCTGTGTTTACGTGTGCCCGAAAGGGTATCTGTGGTGAGCAGGTAGATTTAGAAATTTTTCACACAGTTTCTAAGGAGGATCCCAAATATGAGATAATGGGGGTAAAGGAGGCAGGAATGCAAAAACGAACATGGGTTCTTAATCTTCTAATTCTGACCACCTTATTTGGGTTGGTGATCACAGGCTGGGTCTTAGGTCATATCTATCGCCATTCCATCCCGGAATTTCAGCAACCGCGAGATTCTGTTCCCGGGGAAAAAATTGGATCCTTCTCCGATCTTCCCTCCGAAATATATTTAGGCCTTCCGATCAAAAATTGGGAGGTTCCTGCCTGGATGGAATGCAAGAATGATCTGGTTTACACCTCCCTGCCCGCAAAATGCCAGACCACAGACGGGCGCATGATGGAGGTCGGGAATGATCGGCCACCCACCCAGTTAATACCGCAGCTCACCCCACCCTAGGAAAAAAGGTCTCAAAACTGACCGCAATATGAATGCATCAATATCATGACTCCATTATTCCCCCCATTTTGAAAACCGAAATAGAGGGAGACGCTGTGCTCCTCCCCTAAATTCCAGATTTAGAAATTGGGGCCACTCTCCGAGCATGCTTCGCGAAGGCTGGGAGTAATCAAATCCGGTTCCTTTACCCTCATTATGCTACAATCAGATTTATTGGTATATCTGAGAAATAGATCATGAAAATAACCCCCCTCTATCGATCCCGAATTCTTTTTGCATCCCTGATCCTGAGCATCACCACGCTTGCCTGTGCTTTGCTGAATCAGACCCTCCCCATTGATCAACCCCTGACTCCCCAATCAAAATCTAACGATCTGATCGCCTATCTCGGCGTGGACGGGAATCTCTATACGATCGATGAGCATGGGGAAAATCGGACAGCCATCACAGATGATGCCCGGAAGATCGAAAGCGATGATGAAATGTTGCGTATCTATTCTCACCCCACCTGGTCCTTTGATGGCCGTCATCTGGCCTTTGTTTCCGTGGAGTCACAGGATCTTCAAATAACGTCCCGGCTGCTTGTCGCTGATCCAATGAGCGCAGAAATTAGCGAGGTTTTCGAGAGCAATACAGAATTCCCCTTTTATCTTTACTGGGCCCCGGATAATGAGCGGATCAGCTTTCTTTCAAACGCGACCATTCCAAATGGGCTTACTTTCCGTCTGGCATATCTCAACGGGGATGAATCGCAGATTTTAGACCAGGGCCAGCCCTATTATTGGGTTTGGGCACCGGATGGGTCAGAAATATTCATCCATCAGGGCGGATCTAGCTCCTCAAATCCAGATGCCCGGCTCGGAACCCTTTCCCCATCAAGCCTGGAGACGCGGGATATATCCCTCAGCCCCGGCCATTTTCAGGCCCCTGGGTGGTCTCCGGATGGAAAATATCTGCTTGCTGCGATCGAGAATGAGAGCCGCGGTGAACTCATCCAACTGAATAAAGAGGGAGACCTGCTTCAAAAATTAGCGGATTACGAGGCGACGATCGCCTTTAATTGGTCTCCGGATGGGGAACAAATCGCCTATCTGGCTACCTCGGCTGCAAGCAGTGGCAGGGTGGGCAAATTAGCTGTTATCTCTACTGGCAACGCGGATATCCTCCATCGGGCACCTGAAGATACGGTCATTGCCTATTTTTGGGCTCCTGATAGCCAAAGTGTCGCCTACTTCAGCGTACAACTGCCCGGACGAGATCAGGATGAGATCAGTACCCGCTCCCAGGATGTCCTCTGGCTGGACCTGAAGATCCTGAATATTACCACTGGCGAGACCCACCGTTTGTCCACTTTTCAACTTGGCTCTGAATTTCTCTCTACGCTGACTTTCTTTGATCAATATCATCACTCGGCCACGATCTGGTCTCCGGATAGCGCAAAGTTGGTCTATGCTACAGATAATCCTGATGGGGTAGCAAGTATTTGGGTCGTGGATGCAGATGGAGAATCCCAGGCACTCAGGATTGCGGAGGGCACGCTGGCCTTCTGGTCATGGAAGTAGATTATTTCTACCTATAACTTTGTAATAATGCAATAAAATAGCATAGTTTTATCATTCAAGTTTTCCCCGTAAGCGTTCCCCCCGCCGGTCTTTGCATTAATATGATGGGGATCGATATAAGCCGAACGGGGTATCCGAAAAGGGTTGCGATCCGCTAAAATAGATAGTAGAGCGCATCATTTAGAGAAAGAGTATAAATATATGAACATGATTAATAGCCATAAAAATGAGTTGTCACCAGAAGAACGTGATGATCTGCTCGGAATACTGAAAGCCCGTTTTGAGAAAAACATGGACCGTCATAAAGAATTTAAATGGGCTCAGGTAGGTGCAAAGCTGGAGGCTGACGCTGCAAAACTGTGGTCTCTCAATGAAATGGAGAGAACCGGTGGTGAACCGGATGTTGTTGGATATGATAAAAAGACGGGCGAAATTATTTTTTATGATTGTTCAGCGGAAAGCCCTGAAGGACGCAGAAGTCTTTGTTATGACCGCGAAGCACTGGAGTCAAGGAAAAAATTTAAACCAAAAGATTCTGCTAAGGAAATGACAGCTGCCATGGGCATAGAGATATTAACGGAAGAAGAATATCGAGGGCTGCAGAAACTTGGGAAATTTGATACGAAAACATCAAGCTGGTTGGAAACACCTGCCGATATTAGAAAACTAGGTGGTGCCATCTTTGCTGATTTCCGTTACGGCAATATTTTTATATATCACAACGGTGCAGATTCTTACTATGCTGCAAGGGGATTCCGCGGCTCACTACGGGTCTAAATATTGCGCAGACAGCGCTTGGGCTCTGGAGACTTATCAGTTCAGAAAAGGCTATCTAATTGAGTTTGAAGCCAATGGGTCACGATAATAATGGCCTCGCATGAGAAAATTTGCCGTGTTCAGCCTATGCTACTGTGTTTTGTAAAGGGTATTCTTTAAAGACT
>JACNJN010000217.1 GCA_014382535.1 Candidatus Desulfolinea nitratireducens
ATATTGCGTTTAGCATCCCAATAACTTTCTGATAAGACAATATGCGGTTTTTCTGAAAAGAGCCCGCTTTCTTCGCTATACCAGGACGGGGCTTGCTCTCCGATCTCCTGCACGGCAGAAAAAGAATGTGGCTCAAGCAGGAGTATGCCTCCCGGCTTCAGCGCCTGATATGCCTTTTGGATGAGCTGCTGCGTATCTTCTTTTTTGAAAACATTTAGCTCGCCAAAGAGTATCATCAACAGATCATTATCTTTGCCATATGCAGCGGTCCGAATATCTTCCTGGATATAGGAGCAGCCGAGAGCACTCTCAGCCTCAACTTGCCGGGCATAACCGATTGCTGCCGGGGAGTAATCGATTCCACTACACGTGTGTCCCAGGCTTGCGAGGCGACTGGTATAGAATCCGGGTCCACAGCAAAGATCAAGCACGCGGGCTGGCTTCCTCCTGAGCAAAACCTCGTGAATCCAGCGGACATGCTCATCGATCAGCTCCGACCTCCGACTGGCCTCATCATGCTCCTGTGAAAGATGTTCTCGCAAAATGCGTTTGCTGAAATTGGGGTTTTCCCAGGCGATTTTTTCACCTTCTCCCCATGCCTCAGGGGCTTGGCTGCGTGTGATAATATCAATAATATCTTTCACTAAGACCTCTAAATTCTTTGATTTCAATGTTGATGATTATGTTGCGAGGTAACATTTTGTCAGATGTTCCATAACATTGTTGAAACTCCCAGAAGTGTACAATAAAAAGTTATTAAATAAAAGGTGAATTTTTTCTCAATCAACAATATTAACGTTTGATTAGAATTTGTAACAATGCTTGACTTTGCTCATCTTATTTTGTATAGTATTAAACAGTTATTCAGTAAATTGGCGCAGTTGCCTTAGGGCACCCGTGCCTTTTCTTTTGTTCCCCTTCTATAAATCCTCCGTACGCGGGGGGATAGCCCGCTCCGACTTTTCCCGAGGGCGGGAAGGCAAGCGGAGCAAGGTTTTTCTCACTCCCAGCGGAAGCGGACCCTATATCCAAATATACTGAAGGGACGGTTGGTATTATTTTGCAAAACAGCCTTGAGCCTTATTCAAGCTTAGGTATTTAATCTGAAAATCGATAAAAAATCATTATTCAAGCAGTGAAAACTTTCATCTAAATAAGGTATTGCATTTGACTCAAAAAAAGAGTATGCTGGATTAGATACACCCTACACTTTTATTTAGTTGAAATGGATTCAAATTATATTGTGGTATTTTTTGTTGTGTGCAAAAAAGTTTAATGCCATAAATTTTACGAGAAAAGGTGTTTACTAAATTCTTATGAGTGATAAAAATTTAATTGAAGTAGAAGAAAAAGCATCCCCTGGGATTATTAAATTGCTAGCGTTGGGTCGCAAAAAGAGATTTGTCACTTTTGACGATATTCTAAATATATTCCCCTCTGCCGAGCAAGATGTTGCGCAGCTTGAAGAGGCTTTTGCCGCCTTGCTTAGTGCAGGGATCCCCTTTATTGAAGATGCCACTTTACCTGGTCCATCGGAAGGTGAAGTCGGCGAAACAGAGGATATTGCTGAAGAAAAAGTTGACCAGAATGTGATGGAAGATTATCTGGCCAATATAGATACATCAGATACGATCGGTTTGTATTTGAAAGAGGTCAGCCGTGTACCGCTCCTCACTGCAGAAGAGGAGGTGGAGTTGGCCCAGCGCATAGAGCGTGGACGTATGGCTCGTGAAGAGCTGGCAAAAGGCAGCGTCAGCGGTCGGCGGCGGACAGAATTGCGTCGGATGATCGAAGATGGCTGGGCAGCCCGTGAACATCTGATTACGGCAAACTCTCGTTTGGTGATCAGTGTTGCCAAAAAATATATGGGTCGCGGCGTTCCATTCCTTGATCTGATCCAGGAAGGCAATATTGGCTTGATCCGCGCAACGAAGAAATTTGATTATAGACGCGGTCATAAATTCAGTACCTACGCCACCTGGTGGATTCGGCAGGCTGTGACTCGCGCCATCGCTGATCAGGGGCGTACCATTCGTGTGCCTGTTCATATGGGTGATCAGATCAACAAATTGCTCCGTGTTCAACATCAACTTACTCAAAAACTGGGACGTGCTCCCAAGGTCGAGGAATTGGCAGAGGCTTTGGAAGTTCCTCCGAAAAAAGTGGAGAATATGATCCAGGTTGCGCGACGCCCGCTCTCGCTCGAAACTCCCACGGATAATGAAGAGGATTCCGTTTTGGGAGATTTCATCGAAGATGAAGATTCCCCACCTCCCGACGATACCGCCACGCATCACCTTTTGCAGGATCACCTCGTCGAAGTGATGGATAATCTGCCCCCTCGCGAGGTCCGTATTTTGCAATTGCGCTACGGTATTCTTGACGGGCAGGCATATACCCTCGAAGAAGTCGGTCGTAAAATGGGTGTGACCCGCGAACGTGTTCGCCAGATCGAAGCACAGGCGCTCAGTCGCCTGCGACACCCCTCCGTACGACGGAAGTTGCGTGATTATTTAGGTGACTAAGAAATAATACAAAAAACATCCCCGCTCCTGCCGAGCGGGGATGTTGCTATTAAGATACAATTATGCACTCAGAGAGGAGAAGATATTGTCCGAAAAAGCCACATCCTCCCAATTCGATAAACTGATATTGAGTATTGCATTATTGCTGATATTCATTATAGCCACACGCACCCCTGTCGATGCCGATATGTGGTGGCATCTGCGATCCGGCGAAGAAATGGTCATGCAGGGACGCATCCTTCTCGAAGATATTTTCTCCTATACACGTTACGGTTCTCCATGGGTGAATGCCTTTTGGCTTTCAGATATATTGACCTACCTTATTTTCAAGATGGGTGGATATTTTGCTTTGGGTGGTTTTGTGGCGTTAATGACAGTTGCCATATTTGGGATCGTCCTCAAACAAATGCAAGGCCCTGCCTTTTTGCGCGCCCTACTTCTCATCCTGGCTGCGCTAACCGCTGCTCCTATTTTGACGCCTCGACCACAGCTTTTTTCTTTCCTTCTTCTAGCATTACTTAATTATTGGCTTTATTCTCTAAAAAAGGGGACCCCTTTGTTCCCCATTTGGTGGCTAATCCCTCTCTTTGCATTCTGGGCAAATTTACACGGCGGCTATATCTGGGGGATTCTTCTTCTTATCGCCACCTTTGCAGGGGAAGTACTGAATCATTGGTTTGGCGATCAAAAAGAAAAGACCGATTTTCTCCCTGCAAGGACGCTAAAGAAACTCTTTATCTTCACAATACTTGCCATATTTGCTGTCCTGCTTAATCCCAACGGGTTTGAGCTCTGGCGTCTCCCATTTCATACCGTGGACGTATCACTTGCTGCAATTCAAGAGTGGCACTCTCCGGATTTTCACCAGATCAGCTTCCATCCCATGCTTTGGTTGCTCTTTCTCTTTATTTTGGGTTTAGGCAATTCTGGGAAAAAGATTGATTTTAGCGATCTGCTCAAGGTTTTAGGCTTTGCCTATATGACCTTTTATTCCCAGAGGAATATTGCCCCCTATGCGATAGTTCTCCTTCCGGTGATGAGTCATCACCTTGCCCTTACCTGGAAGAATTGGACCGTATCACCCGCAGGGATGCGTGCTCAGCGTTTAAGAGCATCCTCTGCCTCTCAAGAGCTACCGTTTAAAATAACCCGAATGATCAATCGATTGATTATTATCCTGATCGTCGTCGTCGCATTAGGGAATTTATACATCCTAACCCGTCCCGCCAAAATAGACGAAAGTTACCCTCACGCCGCCATCCGCTGGATTGAAGAGAATCAACCACCGGGACGCCTCTTCAATTCCTATAATTGGGGTGGGTATCTAACCTGGACCCTGAGTGAATACCCGGTCTTCATCGATGGGCGCGCCGATCTTTACGGTGACGAAATCATCGGTCAATGGTGGCAGGTTGCAGGTGGGGGCGAAGCGGCGCAACAAATCCTTGACGAGTGGGATATAAAACTCATCCTGCTTGAGCCAAGCTGGCCTGTTATCCGGGAGCTATCGCAGTATGGGTGGGAGCTATATTATGAAGATGAGTTGGCTGTAATTTATGGGAAATAATTGGATTTTTTATTTTGGATAAAATTGTAATTATGAAACCCTTACTAATTTCTCTGACAGAAAAAAAAATATTTATTATTGCTGGGTTGATATGGATTTTGGGGTGGATGATCCCTTGGGGAAAAGAGTTATTGTTTCAAGGGAATATTATTTTAGTCTTTCTGCTAGACATGATCAAACTTGGGGTGGCAATTGCATTATTTATCATCCCTGGAATCTTGCTTTATATCCTTTTGACAAAGGATGATGTAGTAGATGTGAAGGATATCTTGCCCATTGGATTTACACTCTCTGTACTCATTATTGCGGTTATTGGATTAGTTGGGCGAATTTTAGGATTATCTTTTACCGTCGTGAAATTCTCTTTTGCTTTGATAGGATTGCTCGAAATTTTTCTTTTGGCATGCTCCAAACCAAGCAATATTTTGGACATGGAAATAGTCCAAAGTTTGTTTTCCAGCGTTATTAAAAATCCTCC
>JACNJN010000095.1 GCA_014382535.1 Candidatus Desulfolinea nitratireducens
CTTCTTTACCCAGACCCGCACCGGTGAATTGATGTCGCGCCTGAACAACGATGTCGTTGGCGCACAACGTGCCATCAGCAATACGATGGTTTCCATCATCTCAAACCTTGTTTCGCTGGTCGCGACGCTGGCGATTATGCTGACCCTTGAGTGGCGTCTGACTCTCCTGGGGCTGATCATTTTGCCTTTCTTCATTTTGCCTGCCCGCAGAATTGGAAAAACGCTGCGGGGTCTTACGCGCCGCTCGATGGAAGTGAACGCTGAAATGAACGCCACCATGAACGAGACTCTCAATATCAGTGGTGCATTACTCGTCAAATTATTTGGACGAGAGAAAAGCGAGCTTAAGCGTTTCAGCCGAGATGGCGCATCCGTACGTGATATCGGCATCCGTTCGGCGGTCGTCGGGCACTGGTTTTTTATGATCCTGAGTGTGGTCAGCGCGGTCGGCTCGGCAGTTGTCTTCTGGGTCGGCGGCCATCTCGTTTTGCAGGGAGCCTTCACCATCGGCACCATCGTCGCATTTGGCACCTATCTGACCCAGCTCTATGGCCCCCTGATGGCCCTCACCAATGCACAGGTTGAAGTTGCCCAGAGCATGGTCAGCTTTGAACGTGTTTTCGAAGTCCTTGATATCCCCATCGAAATTGCGGAAAAAGAAACAGCTCGTGCGCTAAATAAAGTGGATGGGCAGATCACCTTTGATAAGGTTTCATTTGCTTATGAAGGCTTGGGTGCAGGTGACAAAGTTGGATTGGATGAAATCGCCCGCTTCACCTGGGGAGGCAGTGCAGCCCATCTAAGAAAACGTGGCAAGCAGACGGATGAGAGCGATTCTGACGCGACTTCAAATGGGTCGGCGATGCAATGGGCATTACGAGACGTCAGCTTTAGTATCGAGCCCGGGCAATTGGTTGCCCTGGTAGGCCCCAGCGGAGCCGGAAAATCGACCACCACCTATATGATCCCGCGTTTATACGATCCAACTGAAGGTTCGGTTAAGTTGGACGGGCAGGATATCCGTGAGTTGAAGCTTAATTCACTGGCTGAGAATATCGGCATGGTCACGCAGGAGACCTATCTCTTCTACGATACGATCGGCGCCAATTTACGCTACGCCCGTCCGGATGCCACCGATGCCGAGGTGATCGCGGCCTGCAAAACAGCCAATATCCACGATTTTATTGCCGGTCTACCGGATGGCTATGATACGGTTGTTGGTGAACGAGGCTACAGACTGAGCGGCGGCGAACGTCAGCGGGTGGCAATTGCCCGCGTGGTACTGAAAAATCCCCGCATCCTCGTCCTGGACGAGGCCACATCCCATCTTGATTCGCTCTCCGAAGAGTTAATTCAGAACGCCTTACAGAAAGTGATGAAAGGACGCAGCAGCCTCGTCATCGCGCACCGCCTATCAACGATCCTGGCCGCAGACAAAATCCTTGTCATGCAGGATGGTCGTCTCGTGCAGCAGGGTTCTCACGAAGAGTTACTGGCAGGTGGCGGCCTCTATAAGGAATTATATGAGACGCAATTTAGAACCACGAGTTAGGTAATCAGAAACCCACGCCCCCCTCTGGCTCCCCCCATTTCATGGGGGGAGGAATAAGTCCCTCCCCCGCTAACGGGGGCATCCTTCGGATATGCTGCGCGAAGGCCAGGTGGGGGCCTTAGAGTATAATTTACCATTATGCAAAAGAAAATTCCTCGCACCCTCCTCTGGATCCTTCTCGGCCTCGTCGTGTTGGTTGGCCTTTATTATCTGCCGCCGATCCATTCACGGCTCTCATGGCGTGTGGATGATCTCCGCACGCAGATCAAATATTATTTCAACCCGCCAGACGAAGCCATCTTCCAGCCTTCCACACCAGAACCGACCAACGCGGTTGGAGAAGAAACTTTAGCCGTTCTGCAAACCCTCGCTCCGACGGCTACACCCGCAGGCGCCGTTAACACTCCGGTTCCAACAATGACACCGACCATCATCCCGACACCCTACCCCGAGGTTTCTCGCCTTTCGAATGTTATCTATGTAGACCAACACGGTGGCTATAATTACTGCGGTCCTGCCAACTTGACGATGGCGCTCAAATTCTGGGGTTGGGAGGGTAGTCGGGATGATGTTATCAGAGCAATAAAACCCGGCGTAGCGGATGTGAAAGATTTCGTCCAAGCAGGAAAAGGCGATAAAAATGTCATGCCTTATGAAATGGCTGATTTTGTCAATGAGCAAACCGAATTCCAGGCTTTGATTCGGCATGGTGGGGATACCACCCTCTTGAAACGTTTCGTCGCAGCTGGAATCCCCATCATCGTAGAAAAAGGGTATTATGAATTTGACTTCAATAACAGTTTTGGTTGGATGGGACATTATCAATTTGTGACTGGTTATGATGATTCGACCGGGCATTTTATCGTTCAGGATACCTATAATGACGGACCAAATTTCCCCATCGAATACGATCAATTTGAAGAGAGTTGGCGTTCTTTCAATAATCAATTTGTCGCTGTTTACCCACCTGATTTGGAGCAAGATGTTCTTAACATACTTGGTCCCCGGGTGGATGAAGTTTGGGCCAATCAGCATGCCCTGGAAATTGCTGAGGCTGAAGAACCGACCCTTGAGGGAAATGATTTGTTTTTTGCAATCTTCAACCAGGGAACAAGTCTCGTAAATTTACAGCGCTATGGCGAAGCAGCGGCCACATTTGACCGTGCCTTTAGCGTTTATGCCGAACTCGATCTAGACAATACTAACCGTCCTTACCGGATCATGTGGTATCAGACCTCGCCTTACTGGGCATATTTCTACACAGGTCGTTATGCCGATGTTATTCGTTTGGCTAACATAACTTTGTCAACACCTTCAACAGGCGAAACCCTCGAGGAAAGCCTGTATTGGCGGGCGATGGCAGAATATGCTGTTGGCGATTATATTTCCGCTTTTGCAGATATGCGCGAAACTGTTCGGTTGAACCCCAATTTTTCACCAGGGCTTTTCTATCTGGAGCAATGGGGCGCGTAAATATTACCGCCAGAGCGCCAAGGTTTTTCTTGGCGCCGCTATAAAAACCTTGGCGCTCTCCGTGTCTTGGCGGTTCAACAATACCCACACTTTATGAAAATACTCCATTTTGCTGACGCTCATATCGATATGGCCAATTATGGCCGCCATGACCCTGAAACCGGTTTGCCGCTGCGTGTACTGGATTTTTTAAAATCATTGGACACAATTGTCGATGCGGCGATCAACGAAAAAGTGGACCTCGTCCTTTTTGCAGGCGATACCTACAAGGACCGTTCACCTGCCCCCACCTATCAACGTGAGTGGGGCAAACGCATCTACCGTTTATCTGAAGCCCAAATTCCGACCCTTTTACTCGTTGGCAACCATGATCTCTCCCCGGCAACTGGGCGCGCCCACGCTCTCCAGGAGTTTAATACCCTCCAGGTTCCGCATGTCCACGTGCTGGATAAGCCCCAATTCCTCAGCGCAGATGAGCTCGGCCTGCCCGTGCAGGTGATCGCCCTCCCCTGGGTATCCAGATCGGGGATGATGGCCTACTCCCAAATGAGTGGGGAAGAAACCGAAAAGGTTTATGAAAAACTCGAAGATCTGCTTGGTGATTTTGTCGAATCCAGCTTCGAGAAAGTGGATGAAAATCTCCCTGTGATCCTGACCGCACACGCCTCCGTGCAGGGAGCAAAATACGGCTCCGAACGGATGGTAATGCTCGGTAATGACCTGGTTTTGTCGGGATCGCTGGTAAAAGACCCTCGTCTTGATTACGTTGCCCTGGGGCATATCCACAAACCGCAAAATCTGAACGAGAACACACATCCGCCAGTGATCTATCCAGGTTCAATAGAGCGGGTCGATTTTGGGGAGGCAAAAGACAAGAAGTTTTTTATCATTGCTGATGTTGAAAAAGGTAAAACTGAAGTCGATTGGCGTGAACTGAAAGGCATCCGCCCCTTTGTAGACATCTTCGCTGAATTAGACTCATCAGAAAATATCACCGAGACACTCATCAAAAAACTTTCCTCGGTAAAAATGAAAGATGCCATCGTCCGCCTGATGATCGAATATCCCCGCGAATGGGATACGCTGATCGACGAGCCTGCACTCCGCAAACACACCTCCGAGGCATTTGAATTTCATTTCGTCAAACGTCCACAGGTTGAAGCGCGAATTCGCCTTTCCGCCGACCAAACCGTGAGTAGTCTTTCACCGCTTGAGCTGATCCACCAATATTGGCAAACACTGCATACCGATGAGAGTGAGATCGAAATATTGCAAAAACTGGCGACAGAGATCATCCTAAACGAAGAAGGCGAGCTATAGCTCGCCTTCTTCGTTTAATGCTACATTTTCTAGTTATCCTGAGTTACGTTTAAGGTATATCATCTTTCCCGTGCCGGCTAAAGCCCTAACTCAGCACATGGTAACCCTCCGGGCTAGGAAAGGAGTCGGATTTATCCGACTTTCATGCCATTAGGCAGGGATTAACGTGTACCCTAAAGGTCTTTTGCCCGAAAGGGTATCCCGCACCAATCCCTTATCCACAACGCAGGTTAGTTATCCAACAACTCAAATTCATCTACCATCATATCAAAACCATCCACAACTTCATCTTTAAAATCAACCGTAGTGGTAAAGGTAATCACCAGAGATCGATTATTGATCATGAAGAGGGCTTGTTTTTGGTAAAGTCGAATCGCATCCCCGACGGCCGATTTAGCATCCCACTCTGAGATAATGATCCCAACCGGCTCACCAGAGGATGTTTCTGTAACTTCCGACGAGATGATGACCAAATCGGGAATTGACAATGGGAGCGTGAGCACACTTTCCGCAAATACCTCTTCCAGAGTTCTATCAGTTTCCAGACTCAAAACCAAATTTATATTGGTCACAAATCCATTATCATAATGCCCTTTCTGAGTATCCAATATAAATAGGCGAAATGTATTAGGATCAAGGCTTTGCATGCTCTGCAGTGAATTTTGGATTTCAGGAGGAGATGCCTCAAGTAAGGACCAGGCCATTAAATACTCCTGTTCTCCAATCCGAATGGCCAGCCAATCATCAGGGGTGTTGACCATATAGCCGCCTGTATAATCAAGATATGTTATTGAACCATCCACATCTTCCTGCAATGCACTCCCCGTTTCAGGGTAGACGATCTTTGTTGGGGTATTGGTTGGAGAAATCTCTGTCGGAGTAGGCGTCTCTGTTGGCAGGGGTGTCGATGTATGGGTCGGGGGCATCGCCTCCAGGGTTTTAGATACTTTCTCAGCGACCGAATCGGCCACCATTGTCAAGATCATATTTGGGTCTATTTCTTCTAATCCTTCAGGTTCGGATGCTGACTTCAAAAATGGGATCGATGTTGTCGAACAGGCCAGTGAAAGCAGAAATAAAAATACTAATGCGGAGAGTGTTTTTTTGTTTTTAGAAATCATCATAAATCCTCCTTTAAAGATACTTCCTGCCCCTATTATACGTGTTTAAAATGAAAACTTCGGGAGTTTCTTAAACTCCCGAAGCATACTAAATTAATAATAGACTTCTTGCAAAAGTCCCTTTTTGACACTGCTCTAGCCGCCGTCCTTCGCGTAGCACCGTTCGTCCAGCTTGACTGGATACTAGCAGAGTGCGGCGGCGGGGACGCCGCCGGGAGCACATATGCAAGAGGCTAATGAAAAACCGGGCTATTTATTATTCACAAACTGGGCAAAGTTTGTCCCACTTAATCGATTCACAAGATCACTCTGCGCATCCTGCCAGATCGAGGTAGGGGGGCAATCGGATTCAAAAGCGCACATCCCGTCCCCATGGGCGCATTCATTCAACCGGATCGGTCCATCAATCGCTTCCACCACCTCTAAAAGTGTGATATCTCCAGGGTTACGAGCCAAAGTTACGCCTCCGCGTGCGCCGCGTGAGGTATGTAATAAACCAGCAATCGAGAGTTGTGAGATAATTTTCGCCAAAAAAGAAGGCGGAATGTGTTGATCTTTCGCTATTTTACTGGTTGCAGCACGATTTCCAATTCCCAAACGGGAGAGAAATAATACTGCACGCACTGCATAATCAGCCTGACGAGTAATCTGCATTGTTTTTCCCTTTACTAAAATGGATAATATTTATCAAATATACTGTAGTTTTGAGGATTTACGTAGTGATGGACATCATCTACCAAATATGACCTTTTACTCCGATTTAGATTTTCTAATTTCCAAATTAGTATCTTTTTCCTGAATTTACTAAGGCGATTGCTGGACAAAAAACAATCTATCAGGTAGAATCGCGTCTCGCGTACCAGAAAGATTATTTCGGAGGAAGACCAGTGGCAAATCTCAAATCTCAAATCAAACGCAATCGTCAGAATGAAAAACGCCGCCTGCGTAATCGTGTTTATCGTGGTTCCACACGCGTGGCAATTAAAAATGCACGCATCGCACTAGAAGCGGATAAGGTTAATATTGAAGAAGCACGCGAAGCTACCATGTTTGCTGTTAGCCGCCTCGATAAAGCTGCCCAAAAAGGTGTTATTCATCAGAAGAATGCATCTCGACGCAAGGGTCGCTTGATGAAATATTTAGCGAACCTCGAAAAAGAAGCTTAATTTTCAACGCTCATTTTGCCATAAAAGCGGGAGAATCTTGAAAACAAGATTCTCCCGCTTTTATGCGTTAAAGGCAAAGGGCAATACCTTATGAATAAATCGAATAAAGTTCGTACAAGTCTCCGTCACCGAGAGGGAGATTGCTCACTTGCACTCACCTGCACTGCGTTACGGCGCAAGTGTGTCACCGCAGGCCGTCTTCGCGTAGCATCTTCGTCGCTCGCGACGAACGGCGCCCCGCCGGGCTCCCGGCCCGAACGGGGTGCAAGTGTCACCCCGAAGAGCATCGGGGTTCGCAATACCAACGGCTATATCCTTGCGGTAAGACATGACATTGTACGATTTCCAAACAATTTGTCCATTAGATGCTTTTCGCTACATCTCGGGTTTGGGGAGATTCCATAACTCATTGACCCATCACCCGATTCTTGCTATCATCAAACTATGAAACTTTTTCAAATACAAAATTGGGAAAAACTTCGTCAATTATTTCGTTGGCTTACACCGGGGTTGGGAGTCAAACGCTGGTTGGGATTGATGCTGGCAGGCATTACCCTCCTGGGTGTTGGCCTGGCATATCTCCTACTTGATATTTACCGCACGGCTCCCGAAACCTGGTGGCTGCCCGGCCTTTCTTATCTTGCCCTGCGATTTTGGCCGCGTTCGATCCGCATCCTCATCTTTGGTGGCATCGGAGTTGGGATCGTCGCCTACGGGATTTGGGGGCTGAATCGTGCCCTCTTACGCCCATTTTTGCGTCCCGGCAGCCAGGTCGTGGACGAATTATCCCAGTATCGCCGTCGTGGACGTGGCCCTCGCATCGTCGTCATCGGTGGCGGGCATGGGCTATCCACTTTGCTGCGTGGCCTAAAAGAGTATACCCGTAATCTGACAGCTGTTGTCACCGTCGCAGATGACGGTGGTTCATCGGGGAAATTGCGTGAATCGATGGGCATCTTGCCACCAGGGGATATCCGCAATTGTCTTGCCGCCCTCTCAAATGACGAAGATCTATTGACACAGCTCTTCCAGTATCGGTTTAGCGGATCAGATGGATTGGGAGGGCACTCCTTCGGTAATCTGTTTATCAGCGCATTAAGCAATATCACCGGGTCCTTTGAGGAAGCAATCGCTGAATCAGGCCGGGTTCTTTCGGTGCATGGACGCGTGCTTCCGTCCACATTGCATAATGTCAGGCTTGTTGCCGATATGACGCTGCCACACTCGGCGTATGAAGTCCGCGTGGAGGGAGAGAGTCGCATTCCTGAGTTTGAGGGGCGTGTGCGTCGTGTTTGGCTCGAACCAAATGACGCACCTGCCTTCCCACCGGTGATCCGTGCCATTTTGGCGGCAGATGTGATCGTGATCGGGCCGGGAAGCTTATATACCAGCATCCTGCCTAATTTATTGGTAGCAGACCTCTTATCCGCGGTGAAAGCGAGCCGCGCGCTGAAGTTATTCGTCTGCAATATCGCATCCCAAATCGGTGAAACAGACGCATACTCTTGTCACGATCATCTATCCGCGCTCGAAAATCATGTCGGAGAGGGCTTGATCGAAATTGTCATCGCCAATGATTGCCAGGAGGCGACCCTGCCAGCCAAGACTGATTGGGTGGAGATCGGCGACGAACTCTCCGGTGATCGCAGACTCTACACTGCCGATCTGCTTGACCGAGAAAGCCCCTGGCGCCACGATGCGCAACAATTGGCACAAACGATCATGGATTTATATTTTGAACGTACTGGGCCGATGGAATAAGAACCTTCAATATTTTTTGCATATTCAACCAAGTTGATGTATAACTTAGGAAATACGATACAATACATCTGCTCTAATTTTCACAAACAAATCAACCTTTTCAGGAGACAGAAATGACAGTAAAAGTAGGGATTAACGGATTTGGCCGAATTGGCCGTCAGGTTCTCAAGATCATATTAGAACGCTATGCAGGCGAATTGGAAGTTGTGGCAATCAACGATCTATGGGATCCAAAAACGAATGCGCAACTCTTCAAATACGATTCCACCTATGGAAAATTTGAAGGTTCGGTAGATGTCGTTGGTGGTGATCTGGTCATTGATGGCAAGACCATCAAGGTTTTCTCCGAGCGCAATCCGGCCGACCTGCCCTGGGGCGATGTAGGCGTTGAAATTGTGATCGAAGGTACCGGTGTTTTCCGTGACCCCACCAAAACTCCCGGTCCGCAATCTCATCTTGAAGGTGGCGCCAAGAAGGTTATCCTGACCGCCCCTGGTAAGGGCGGCGATGTGTTGACCGTAGTGTTGGGTGTCAATGATGATGAATATGATGCAAGCAAGCATCATATCGTTTCCAACGCTTCCTGCACCACAAATTGTCTGGCTCCCTTCACGAAAGTTGTGAACGATAACTTTGGGATCGTCAAAGGCTTGATGACTACCATTCATTCCTACACTACCAGCCAGAAGCTGCTCGATCTGGCCGATAGCGATCCGCGCCGAGCCCGCTCCGGCTCCCTTAACATCATCCCCACTTCAACGGGTGCTGCCAAAGCGATTGCTCTGGTGATCCCCGAACTAAAGGGAAAACTGGATGGGTACTCCCTGCGCGTTCCGACCCCCACCGTCTCCATTGTGGATGCTGTCTTCGAAGTTGAGAAGGCCACCACCACTGCCGAAGTTAATGCAGCCCTGAAAGCCGCATCCGAAGGCCCCATGAAGGGCATTCTGGGTTTCAGCGAAGAACCCCTGGTTTCAATGGACTTCAAAGGTGACGAGCGCTCCTCTATCGTCGACGCCGAGTTGACCTCTGTCATGGGTGGCAATATGGTCAAGGTTGTTGCCTGGTATGATAACGAATGGGGTTACTCAACCCGCCTCAGCGATTTGACAGCCAAGATCGCCAAATCTCTGTAAACCAAATACCTGATTACTGTCATTGCGAAGCGGTTTTATCGCCGAAGCAATCTCTCTGAGAACCGAGGAGATTGCTTCGTCACCTGAAGGTGGCTCGCAATGACGTTTTTTGTGTGCAGGAGCAAACCATGTTCAACAAAAAAACGATCCGCGATATTGATGTCACAGGAAAGCATGTCCTCATACGGGTGGATTTCAACGTCCCACTCAAGGGTGGCAAAGTCCTGGATGATACTCGTATCCGCGCTGCGATGCCAACGTTGGAATATCTCATCAAGCAGGATGCGAAGCTGATCCTCTGCTCTCATCTTGGACGACCAAAAGGCAAGCGCAAACCTGAATTTTCGCTTGCTCCCGTTGCCAATTATCTCGGAGGTCTCGTAGATTCTCCCGTTTCGTTCGTTGGAGACTGTCTCGGCGATTTAGCCAAATCGATTGCGGCTGCCCTGAAATCAGGCGAGATCCTGCTGCTGGAAAATACTCGTTTCCACGCGGGCGAGGAAAAGAACGATCCTGAGATGGCAGCAGCATTGGCTTCCCTGGCAGATGTTTTCGTCAACGATGCCTTTGGCACCGCTCACCGCGCCCATGCCTCAAATGTAGGGGTAGCAGAACTTCTCCCCTCGGTCGCAGGATTGCTGCTTGAAAAAGAATTGATCTATCTCGGCGAAACTATCGCAAATGCCGAAAAGCCCTTTATTGCTATTTTAGGCGGCGCCAAAGTCAGCGACAAGATTGGCGTGATCAATAATCTGCTCACAAAGACTGATCAAATCCTGATCGGCGGAGGGATGGCAAATACTTTCTTCAAAGCGCAGGGCTACGAGATGGCAGATTCTCTCGTCGAAGAGGACGCGGTTGAGACAGCCCGAGAGTTGCTTGCAAAAGCCAGAGAGCAGATTCAACTCCCCGTCGATGTGGTGATTGCGAATAGTTTTTCCGAGCAAGCCGAATTTAAGATCGTCGCGACAGGAAATATCCCGGCTGGCTGGCGCATCCTTGATATTGGCCCAGAAACGGTCAGAGCTTACGCATCCTTCATTCAAAAGGCAAAAACGGTCGTTTGGAATGGCCCCATGGGCGTTTTTGAATTCCTCAATTTTGCAAAGGGAACTTTTGGTGTGGCTGAGGCTGTTGCCAATTCAGATGCGATCAGTATCGTCGGCGGCGGTGAATCAGTTGCGGCGATCAAAAAATCGGGATTGGCTGATCAGATCACCCACATCTCGACCGGGGGCGGCGCATCGCTGGAAATGCTCGAGGGGAAAATATTGCCCGGTGTGGCAGCGCTGCAAGAGAAATAAAACCAAGCCCCCGCTTCCTGAAGAAGCCGGGGGCTTTTTACATCCTGATAACATCCTGTAAACACAAAATTCATTGAAGTGGGCTATAATTTCCTGAATGAATTGTAATTAGCTTGAGAGGAATTTTTATGTCCTTCAACATTGGTGAAAATGTAGGCCCTTATCGGGTGATGGAAAAATTGGGCCGGGGAGGTATGGCGACCGTTTATAAAGCCTATCATGCCTCGCTGGATCGCTATGTGGCACTGAAGGTGCTGCACCCGGCATTTTTGGAAGACCCGAATTTTTTGGCACGGTTTCAACGTGAAGCGCGTCTGGTGGCAAAGCTCGAACATCCCAATATCGTACCCATTTATGATTTTGCCGACCATGAACAACAGCCCTATTTGGTAATGAAATACGTGGAGGGGGAAACACTCAAAGCTCATCTGAGCCGTGGCCGCCTGAGCGTGGATCAAATTTGGGATGTAGTGAATGCCGTTGGTGCAGGACTTGGATATGCGCACAAACAGGGCATTTTGCACCGCGATATTAAACCATCGAATGTCATCGTAGCAAAAGACGGGCAAACTTTTCTCGCCGATTTTGGCCTGGCACGAATTGCGCAGTCCGGAGAATCCACCCTCTCCTCCGATATGATCATGGGCACACCCCAATATATCTCACCAGAACAGGCAATGGGGACAAAGGAACTCGATGATGGTACCGATATTTATTCCTTTGCAGTCATGCTTTATGAGATGGTTGTTGGGCAAGTCCCCTTTAGCTCAGACACACCCTTTTCCATTATCCACGACCACATATATTCGCCCCTCCCATTGCCGCGCACCATTAACCCGAATGTCCCAGACGAGGTTGAACGCGTCCTGCTCAAAGCCCTCTCAAAGGAACGTACAGATCGCCATCAAAATATTCCAGCGCTGGTAGCAGCATTCAAACAGGCCTGGGAAGATTCCGACGTGGATATGGCCGAAGTCACGATGACCGCGCCAATTCGTAAACCCGAAACAACCGCTCCCGTCCCGATCCCCGCGGCACCCTCTGTTTCCCCGACCGCTGCGACCGTCGCACAGGCAGAAGCTGACGAAACCCTTCAGCCTCTAAAAACTGAAACCCAGGATAAACCCAAAAAGAAAAAACGCAAGATCTGGGGGTTTTTCGCAGCAGGACTACTATTGATCTTTGCCTGTGTTTTCATTCTCAGCACACTGGGACAGGATAATCTGGCTGCCAGCCTCGAAGATGAGCCTGGCATAATTGAGCCAGCGCCAGCGCCTCCGCTGGTAGACGAAGCGCCGCAAGATCAGCGTCCCATTGACGAAGAGAAGAATCCAGAAGTTGCTGCAGCCCGCGAATTTGTGGCCGAG
The DNA here is from genome assembly GCA_014382535.1 of Candidatus Desulfolinea nitratireducens. Classification (GTDB taxonomy): domain Bacteria; phylum Chloroflexota; class Anaerolineae; order Anaerolineales; family Villigracilaceae; genus Desulfolinea; species Desulfolinea nitratireducens. The sequence continues at coordinate 12,201 of JACNJN010000095.1, forward strand.
AATCCAGATGACCCTTACGCTCATCTCGAGCTCGCGCTGATCATTCTTGAAAATTCACCCGGCCAAAACCCAGCGGCATTCCAACACCTTCAGGAAGCAGCCGAGCTTGCCGAAAACAATATAGATTTCTTTATTGACGCAGGATTTAACCTGATGGATCGCGAAGTTTGGATAGGCAGCACTGCGATGTTCATGCAGGCAATAAAGCTGGGAGAAAATGGTCCTGATATCATTGACCTCTTTCACGAAAGCGCCTACAAGGCAGCCAGTCACCCTGAAATGCCCAAATATATTCCCTTTAAGGAGATTGGTGAAATTGACGAACCAATGATGCTGATTACAGAAGCCCGTCATACTTTCTATCATGGTGCCCCCAATGAGGCCAATAATATCTTAAATGAGATAAGGCGAATGAAGCCAAACTTCCCTGAAGCAAACTTGCTCACTGGCGAAATCCAGGTCCGCGACAAAGATATTATCAAAGCCCGTAGAACCTTTGAAAATATTCTGGCTAATCTAGAAACCCCGGAATGGATTCGAGTCGAAGCTGAAAGAGCCCTCAGAGAACTTCCCTAGGAGAAATATCCATGCGTACGCCCATTATTGCTGGTAATTGGAAAATGAACAAAACTGTTTCGGAAGCCCGCGAGTTGGTTTCTGAAATGATCCCCTTTTTGAAAGATGTACAAGGCGTGACTACCGTGCTATGTCCGCCCGCATCCGCATTATTGCCGATCGCAGCCATGCTGGAGGGGACAGATATCGGTCTCGGCGCGCAAAATATGCATTGGGAAGCCAACGGAGCGTACACCGGGGAGCTTGCTCCCGCTATGGTCAGCGAGTTCGGGCAGTATGTGATTCTCGGCCACTCTGAAAGACGTGAATATTTCGGCGAAACAGATGAGACCGTGAATAAAAAAGTTCATGCCGCCCAGGCCAATGGACTGATTCCCATCGTTTGCGTGGGAGAAACGCTCGAGGAAAACGAGGCAAACCAAACATCCGCGATCGTTTCCCGTCAGATCCAAGCTGGCCTGGCAGGTGTAAAATCCGACCTGGTCATCGCCTACGAACCGATCTGGGCAATTGGCACCGGTCGCGCCGCCACCAGCGAGATGGCAAATGCCACTATCAAAATCATCCGCGAAGTACTTGCAGATATTTTTGGGAATGAAGTTGCGCAGGGTATTCGGATCTTATATGGTGGCTCGGTCAAGGGCAGCAACGCGGCTGAATATTTCGCTCAGTCTGATATCGATGGGGCCCTGATCGGCGGAGCGGCCCTGAAAGCGGATGATTTTGTCAAAATCGTTTATGTTTCCCGCGCAGAAGTGATGAAGGGCAATTCGTAACTTCCAGCTTCTGATTTCCAATTTTAAAATATTGATGTTCACTTAAGTTGGTGTATTTTCTCTACGTAAAACGTCCCGCAGGTTCCCATGATTCAGATTTTAAAGCAACATCAACCTGCGGGACGCTCATAACCTGTTTATCTGAATATCAATAATCAAAAACAGCCTTGTCACAACTCGATGGTTTGCTCTGGCTCCTGCTGATGCTGGCGCCTTTCATCTTTTTACAGCGTGCCCTGCATCGTGAGATACAGGCCATCTTTTTGATTCTGACACGGCGCCCCAACGTGACCATGGCGCTATTTTCCATGCTCTTTTTCCCCGGTGTTTTCCTCCATGAGTTGAGCCATTTTTTAATGGCAAAAATCCTGTTTGTCCCCACCGGAAAATTCTCCTTCATCCCCGAAAGCATGCCCAATGGACGATTAAGACTTGGCTATGTTGAAGTCTCGAAAACGGATATTCTCCGGGATTCGATCATTGGGACTGCGCCCCTCATCGCCGGAGGGCTTTTCATATCGTATGCAGCGAGAGTTCAACTCGATCTTCTCCCACTTTGGAATGCGTTTCGACTGGCAGAGTTTCCCACTTTCTGGTTGGATTTATTGACCTTACCCTCGATGTCTGATTTCCCGCTCTGGTTTTATCTCACCTTTGCAATTAGCAGTACCATGCTCCCCTCAGAATCAGATCGAAACGCCTGGCTCCCGCTGGGAGGTATGATAGTCTTATCAATTGCAGTTGCTGCCTTTGCCGGCGCAGGGGTTTGGATGCTCAATAACCTTGCCCCACCTTTGAATATTTTCTTCCGCTCGATTGCCTCCATCTTTGGGCTGAGTGCGGCTGTGCATGGAATTTTAGTTTTACCGCTGCTGCTCATCCATAAGCTGCTGACCCGCATCACCGGTTTGGATATTGGCTAAATCCGGATTTTTCCTATATTCCCCAGGCTGACAGGATTTCTTGCGCTGCCTGCTCCGCCAACCCATAATGATTAAGGACGCACGGTATCTTCTTTTCTGCCGCAAGCTGCATATCTTCAAGGGAGGATGAAAATCTGCCCAGGAGTGTTCCCCGATATTTTTCTTCGACGAGTCTCTGCGGTTCACGGTTGAGCAACCTGAATACCCATTCGTGGCCGCTTGGGGCCGCGAGGTAGATGATCTTCAAATGATCCTTCCAGGGCGGGATTCCGGATATCTCGTTTTCTCGAAGATATAAAAGCGTGGGGATCACAGTTTCCAAATACATGATCTTTTTTCTGGCGGCTTGCATATCGGCCAACAGGATCGCATTATCCGCTCCCGGCCGCGATTGATAACGATAATAAATTTCTTTGTGGGGGTAAAAAAGATCGGGGTTATAAATATCCTGAAAACCATCAGTGACTTCTTGGGCAAAAATATAGGGATTTTTGTGGCCCTCGTCAGGACGGGGCGATCTGGTCCCAAGCAAATAGATGCGCGGCAGCGTCAGAGATTTCTCCGAAAGCAGTTTTTCGACGCGTTTGATCACATAGCTTTGACCTGCACCGGAAGCTCCGTTCAGCGCCAGGATGCCAGCCTCGATTTTCTCTTCCGCGCCACCAAGCTCTGCTGCCTTAGGAAGTTTCGCAAGCAAGCCATCATATTGCTCTGCCTGTGAAAGGATCTTCCCCTTTTCTTCTTCGGGAAATTCCTGCAATAGTGGGATGATCTCCTTTAACGTAGTCATCTCATCTCCTTTTACGCCGTACCAAACTGACGATCTCCCGCGTCCCCCAGGCCGGGGACGATATAACCGATCTCATTCAGGTGGTCGTCTATCGCGGCAAGATGGATGGGCACATCGGGGTGAGCTTTCTGCATCACAGCTATTCCCTCAGGGGAGGCGATCATTGCTACAAATTTGATCCGGCTGACGCCCCAGCGCTTGACCACGTCTACAGTGGCAACTGCCGATCCCCCGGTAGCAAGCATCGGATCGAGGATGAGACAGACCGAAACCGTCGGTTCGATGGGCAATTTGTTATAGTATTCCACAGGTTTCAAAGTCTCTTCATCCCGATAAAGTCCAATATGCCAGACCTCAGCTGAGGGCATCAATCCCCAAACACCTTCCACCATCCCCAATCCCGCACGCAGAATTGGGACAAGACCAATTTTTTCTTTTAACTCCCAACCACCTGTGGAGGTCAGAGGAGTTTCGACGTCACGCGGGATCACAAGCAAATCGGCAGTGGCCTCATAGACCAGCAAAGCCGAGATTTCGCGCACCAGCTCACGAAATTTTTTGGGCTGGGTATTTTTATCTCGCAGGCGGGTCAGTTTGTGGGCAACGAGAGGATGTTGAGATGGATATATATTTGTCATTTTTTCTCCTATCTAATGCATCATATTATAGCGGAACTTATCTTGCTGTATAATTCAGCTTATGTCTTCTCCTGAAAATCGCCCTCTCGATCCTGAGCCCAAACCAGATGATCGCGTCGATCATGCCTTACGCCCAAAGCTCTTACCCGATTTTATTGGCCAGCATCAGATCAAGGAAAATCTATCGATTTTAATCGAAGCTGCCCGCAAGCGTGGTGAGGCCCTCGATCATGTTCTCTTTTACGGTCCTCCGGGATTGGGGAAGACCACCCTTGCGCATATTCTGGCAAATGAGATGGGCGTCAATATCAAAGTGACCTCCGGCCCTGCCATCGAACGTGCAGGAGATTTGGCTGCCATTCTGACAAATCTGCGCGCCGGAGATATTCTCTTTATTGATGAGATCCATCGCTTGGGCCGTGTCGTTGAAGAGGTTTTATATCCCGGGATGGAAGATTTCTCTCTGGATATTGTAATCGGGAAGGGTCCCTCAGCGCGCTCCATTCGGTTGAAATTACCCCGCTTTACCATAGTCGGTGCGACCACCCGTTTGGCCCTCGTGACCGCACCTTTACGGGCGCGTTTTGGTGCAGTCTACCGGTTGGATTACTACGATCTCGAGGCAATCCAGGCAATTGCGACGCGCGCTGCCAGGATGCTGGATGTTCCCGCCGACGAAGATGGGATCAAGGAAATCAGCAGGCGCGCACGTGGCACTCCCCGTGTTGCCTTGCGCCTTCTTCGTCGTGTACGTGATTATGCCCAGGTCCGCGCAGATGGGATGGTTACCCGGGAAGTCGCCTCTGACGCTCTAAATCTGCTCGCCATCGACCCCCTCGGTCTCGACGATATGGATCGGCGCGTACTCAAAGCGATCATCGAAAAATATCGTGGTGGCCCGGTGGGGCTCAATACGATTGGTGCCTCGATCAGCGAAGAACCGGATACGATCATGGACGTGGTTGAACCTTATTTGCTTCAACTCGGTTTCCTCGACCGCACCCCGCAAGGGCGTGTCGCGACCCAACGGGCCTATGAGCATTTGGGGTTTGAGTATAGCGAGGAAAGCCAGCCGAAGTTGTGGTGAGATGGCCAGAAATTTTTCAACCGCCACTCCCCTCGGGTTTACGAAAAAATACTGTGAACTGCGTGCTATAATCTTAAAAAATGAGTAAACGAGAAAAAACTCTGAGTAATATTCTACGTGGCACATCAGATACGAATATTTCTTTCGATGATTTACGAAAGTTGCTTTTATTCTTTGGCTTTCAAGAACGTATCCGTGGGAGTCATCATATTTTCTCGAAAGAAGATGTGACAGAAATAATTAATCTACAGTCCAAAAAGGCAAAAGCAAAAGCTTACCAAGTAAAACAAGTACGTAATCTTATTCTCAAATATAAACTGGCAGGTAAAGAAAATGATTAAATATGAAGTGATCCTTTACTGGAGCGAAGACGATCAATCTTTTATTGCCGAGGCACCTGAGTTGCCCGGCTGTATGTCTGATGGCGAAAGCTACCAGCAAGCCCTGGCTAACTTGGAAATTATTATCAAGGAATGGATTGAAACCGCACGTGAACTGGGGCGTGAGATTCCTGTTCCAAAGGGGCGTTTAGTCTATGCATAAAAGCTGACATGGGGGAGAAAAAACTTGTACTAATTGTTCTCGATATTCGCGTTGAGGCAATTCCCCATTCCAAAACTACAATTCTCACCCTTTCATGAAAACCTCGGATTTTAACTACGTCCTTCCCCAAGAAATGATCGCCCAGACTCCCGCTGAACCACGGGATTCTTCCCGTTTGCTGGCGCTGCATCGTGAAAATGGCGGGATCGAACATCTCAACTTCCGTGATATTGGGCGTTTTCTGAATCCTGGCGACTTGTTGGTGATCAACCAAACCCGTGTCATTCCAGCGCGAATTTATGCCCGTAAAGAATCGGGGGGCAAAGTGGAACTACTGCTCCTCCGACAGGAGGAGCAGTTAACCTGGCGCGCCCTCGTCGGAGGGAAAGGATTGGTCACAGGAAAAAAGGTTGTGATTAATATAGAATCCGGTGACTCGAGTCATCGGAAGGGAGCAAACCCAAAATCTGGAGACATTGGAGTCCAAGTCGAAATTATTGAAGTACTCGATGGCGCGCAACGCCTGATCCGCTTTGAGGAGCCAATCGAGCCCTTTTTTTCGCAGATCGGAAATGTGCCGCTGCCACCATATATCCACGCCAAATTGGAGGATCCCGAACGCTATCAAACGGTCTATGCCCAGGAGCCGGGATCAGCTGCGGCGCCCACGGCTGGATTGCATTTCACCAATCGCCTGCTTGATGAGCTAAAGGCCCAGGGCGTGGGTATCGCCGAGGTCACCTTACACGTTGGGTTGGATACCTTTGCCCCCGTCACCGAAGAAAATGCGGATGAACACCATATCCACACCGAATGGTGCGAGATCACGCCCGAAGCGGCAAAAAAGATCAACGAGGCGAAAGAGGCCGGAGGCCGGATCATCGCGGTTGGGACCACCTCTGTGCGGACTCTGGAATCTGCCGCTCAAACGGGAGCAATCCTCCCTATGAGCGGACCGACCTCGCTCTTTATCCTGCCGGGTTATAAATTTCAGGCAGTGGGTAGGTTGATCACCAACTTCCATTTACCCAAGTCCACTTTGCTGATGCTGGTGAGTGCTTTTGCTGAACGCGAGCAAATTTTGAACGCCTACGAGGTCGCCAAAGAAGAAGGCTATCGCTTTTGTTCCTTTGGTGATGCAATGATTATTCTTTAATAATCTCACTGCGAGGAGAGCTTTAGCTCAACGCGGTAGTCTCCAAGACAATCTAGGAGATTGCTTTGCTCCGCTCGCAATGACAGGAAAATCTTATGACAAAAAAACTCTATTTTGATGATCCAATGACGATGGAATTCACTGCTGAGGTGGTCGAAACACGGACGCTGACAGATGGCCGCTTTGGCGCGATTCTGCCCTCCACCTTTTTCTACCCAACCGGCGGCGGCCAATCCTATGATATGGGGACGATTGGCACGGCGCGCGTTGTGGATGTATTTATCGAAGCCGATGAAATAGTTCACGTGCTAGACCGGGAAGTTGAGCCTGGAAGTTATCCTGCCAGGATCGATGAGAAACGGCGTTTCCGGCATATGCAGCATCATACCGGGCAGCATATTTTATCGGCAGCTTTTGCAACAGACCTGGGGTTTGAAACGCTATCATCTCATATCAGTGGAGAGACACCCTCATCTATTGATTTTGATGCGGAAACACTTTCATCTGACGATATTTCCCGCATGGAAAAACTGGCAAATCAAATTATCTTTGAAAATCGTGAAGTGAAAACTTATTTTGTAAAAGATATTGACAGTGTTCCCTTCCGCCGACCACCAAAGGTGAGTGGAAGTATCCGCGTCGTGGAAGTGGAGGGTTTTGATTATTCGGCCTGTGGCGGGACGCATTTCCCACAGACCGGCATGGTTGGTTTGGTTAAAATCGTAAAGACCGAGCGGATCAACCACAAGGCACGGATCTATTTTGTTGCAGGTTGGCAGGCACTGGAATTTTTGCAGCAAGTCCAGAGCATTTCACAAGGTATTGCTGCCGAATTGGATACAGGCGTGGAAGGATTGCCCGAAGCCCTCTCTAACTTACAAGGGCAACTCAAAGAGGCACAATCTGAATTGAAACCCCTCCGCGACATTGCGATGAATGTGGAAATCGAGAAGATGGTCCAGTTGGCAGAAAAGGTGGATGAAAATTGGCTGGTGACAAAAATCTATGAAAATCGTTCACCTGCAGATTTGCGCACACTGGCGATCCAACTTCGCAACTATCCCTCCATGGTTGCGTTATTGGCATCTCTTGAGGACGAGAAACTTTCACTGGTAATATCCTGCGCGACTGATTCTGGACTGAACGCAAATGACCTGCTTCAGAAGCACCTTGCGCCCTATCAGGGTCGCGGTGGCGGGGATAACACCATTGCCCAGGGCGGGGGCGTGGCAAAAAATATCGATGGGATTTTCAATCAATCGATTGAGATGATTCGAAATCCATAATTCCCCATGTCCACGAAAGAGCTAGATTCGCTAACGCAGGAAATCATTTCCTGTCGAAAATGTCCGCGCCTGGTGGCCTGGCGTGAGGAAGTCGCCCAGACCAAACGAAAGGCATATCTCGATCATGAGTATTGGGGCAAACCCATCCCGGGATTTGGCGACCCGCAAGCGCAGGTGATGGTGGTAGGATTAGCTCCTGGAGCACATGGCTCAAATCGTACAGGCCGGCAATTTACAGGGGATGCTTCGGGTGATTTTCTTTTTCCCGCGCTTCATCGTGCAGGATTTGCCTCCCTGCCAAATGCAATCGCCCGTGACGATGAAATGCGCCTGTCTGAGATGTGGATCACCTCCTCTGGTCGTTGTGCTCCCCCAAAAAACAAACCGACTTCCGAAGAGTTAAATACCTGCCAGCCTTTTCTTGAACGTGAGATCAGGATCATCCAACCAAAGGTTTTTGTCGCCTTGGGGAGGATCGGCTTTGATCGTATCCTGCGCATCTACAATCTGCGAAAAAAGGATTATGTCTTTTCACACGGGGCATTGCATCAATTACCAAATGAAGCATGGCTGTTGGCATCCTTTCATCCCAGCCGGCAAAATACGCAAACCGGAAGGCTGACTGTCGAAATGTTTGATATGATTTGGCAAGAAGCGCGTCAATTAATCAAGTAGTACCTAATCTCTGGGCATTTAGGGTATCATGGTACTTTATTTTAGAGAAAATATTTTGACCAAGGAAGATCTTCTCAGGTCTTTGGAAAACCAGCAAGTGTTTTAGGTCTATCATTTTACAACGCGAAAAGCACGAAAAAGGCGAAAGTTTTTAGGTTTTTTCGCTTCATTCGCCCAATTCGTGGGCTTCGCGTTAAAAAGCAGGCGCTTTGCGATCTTCGCAAAATCATGCTGCTCAAAATTAGTTTCCACTCTTAAGTATGGTGCACTATATTTAGGATTTGGACAATTTATTGGTGAATAATATGTATGGAAAAATAGCTTTTCTGGGCTCTGGAGAAACTTCGCTTGCTGGCGGACGGATCTTCGAGAGCCTGATCAAAGATCTGAATCACCCCCCGCGTATTGCGATCATGGAAACGACTGCGGGTTTCGAACTTAATTCTGACCTTGTGGCCCAAAAAGTGGGGGACTATCTTAAAACCAGACTGCAAAATTACGATCCCATCATCGATATCATCCCTGCCCGTAAAAAAGATACGGCATTTAGCCCTGATAATCCCGACATCCTGACCCCGCTCCTCTCGGCTGACCTGATCTTTATGGGTCCCGGCAGCCCGACTTATGCTGTCCGTCAACTGAAAAATACCCTCGCCTGGGATGTGATTCGCTATCGCAACCGCAGCGGGGCCGCCCTTATTTTTGCCAGCGCTGCCACCATTGCTGTCAGTGAACATGTTTTACCCGTTTATGAAATATTCAAAGTTGGCGAAGATACGCACGCCAAACCTGGTTTAGACCTCTTCGAAGATTGCTGTCTGCCGCTATCCTTTATCCCGCACTGGAATAATACCGACGGTGGCGCAGATGTTGATACCAGCCGCTGCTTTGTCGGCCGTGAACGTTTTGATCTCTGGCGGCAGCAACTTCCTGATGATCAGATTATCGTTGGGCTTGATGAGCATACCGGGATAATTCTCGATTTTGAGACCAGTTCATGCAGCACAAGCGGCGTCAGTTCGGTGACCGTAATTGACAAAAAAAAAATAGAAATCTATCCCGCAGGGGAAACATTTTCATTACATGATCTGGGGGATTTTTGCCCGGCAGAATTGGAAGATGGTATCTCAGCAAAAGCATTGGAATTCCTCCGCAACGCCCCCGACCCTGAACTTGCCCCCGTACCCTCAGATGAAGTTTTGGCCCTGGTCGAGTCCCGCCAAAAAGCCCGTAACAGTAAGGATTTCGCAGAATCTGACCGCCTGCGTGATCAAATCGCTGCCCTCGGCTGGACAGTACAGGATAGCCCCGATGGACAAGAGCTGGTGAAGAATTAAAGATTCTTCACTTGCTTTCACCTTCTTCTGCATTATGAAAAATTGACATTATTTTCACAAACCATTATTATCCTGGTATCAGTTGAGGTCACCAAATGTGGAGGTAATAACGATGCAACCGAAATTAAACCTTCTTTCAGATGAGCTTGTCACGCAAATCCTCGAGGAAGGATTTGCCCTGTTAATGAACCCGGGTATTCAGGTAAAAAACGATGAGGCGCTTTCTTTGTTGGCTGATGCTGGTGCAGAAGTTGATATGGACAATAAGATCGCCAAAATTCCGGAAAAGCTTGCCCGACAAGCGCTGGAAACCCGACCTTCTGAATTTTATCTTTACAATTTAGATGGGGTTCAAGTTGTCCATTATGGTGGCGACACTGTCCAATTCACTCCCGGGTCGGGAGGCATCACAATTTTAGATCGCGAAACCCAAAGGCAGCGTCAGCCGCTCACCGAGGACTTCGTCAATTTCGTCAAGCTTGTTGAAATGCTTCCCCAGGTGGATGCGCAGAGCACAGCCTTCATCGCTTCCGACGTACCTGAGGCCATCGGCGATCTTTACCGCCTTTATTTGGCGCTGAATTACATGCACAAGCCGATCGTCACCGGCGCCTTCGAAAAAGAAACCTGGTGGACGATGAAGGATATGCTGGTTGCCGTTAGTGGAAGTGAAAAAAACCTGGCCGAGAAACCAATTGCGGTTTTTGATGTTTGCCCCTCTCCCCCATTGAAATGGAGTGATATCACCTGCCAGAACTTGATCGACTGCGCAAAAAATAACATCCCGGCTCAATTAATTTCCATGCCAATGACCGGCGCGAACTCTCCTGTCACGCTTGCTGGCGCAGTGGTGCAGCATACTGCGGAATGCCTGAGCGGCGTAACCATCAACCAGTTGGTTAATCCCGGCGCACCGATTGTTTGGGGCGGCTCTCCCGCTATATTTGATATGCGCAAGGGGACCACACCTATGGGCGCAATCGGCACTTGGATGATCAATTGTGCCTATGTTCAGGTGGGCAAAGTATTAGGCATGCCAACGCATTCCTATCTCGGGATGAGTGATGCCAAGATCGTTGATGCACAATGCGGCCTGGAGTCCTCCAGTGCCTTTTTTGCTGCCCTGGCCGGGGCAAACATGGTTTCCGGCCCCGGGATGATGGACTATGAAAGCTGCTTGAGCTACGAAAAAATGGTAGTCGACGCCGAGATCCTTGGTATGGCAAAACGCCTGGTCGCGGGTATTGACGGCCGACAGACACCCATTGCGCTCGATATCATGCAGGAACTCGGACACAAGGGGAACTATTTAAGTCACCCACATACGAAGAAATGGTTCCGTGAGGAAATGTATATCCCTTCCGAAGTAATTGACCGAGACACCATGGAGGCGTGGGAGAAGAAGGGTTCAAAATCCACCTGGGATCGCGCTCAGGAACGAGTCGATGAACTGCTCAAGAAATATGAACCTTCACCAATGTCTGAAGATGTAAAAAAGGAATTGCACGATATCACCACCAACGCAGCTAATAATGCTGGCATGAAGAAATTACCTCCCCTACCGAAAGATTAGTTTCAGCAGGATCAGTACAGCTAATCATATCGGCCATAAAAGGAAGGCGTCTCTTCATCGGTAATTCGTTCAGCACCAGAGTAAACTTCATCAGCCAGGATCCAGGCACCTACTCGTTCTACTGCATTAACGATAGCCTTCATTTATAAATTCTCGATAAGTAAATTTTTT
>JACNJN010000061.1:0-9858 GCA_014382535.1 Candidatus Desulfolinea nitratireducens
TTATCAGGGTTCCTTGTTAAAATGCTGATTTGATGTCCATCAGAGAGTAAAGCGCTTGATAGTGCGTGCCCGATCAACCCGGTACCCCCAGTGATTAGAATGTTCATTTTTTTGTTCCTTCCATATTATATGGCTGAATATTTCCAGTATTTTTGATATTTTCAATAAACCAACCAGTGAGAGGCGCAGACCCTTCTCCAATTGTCTCAGTGATCGTCTCAATAAAGGTCTGCAAGTAGTTTATGAGAAGTGCTGTTTTAATTTTCCGGTTTTTGAGCAGGGTATTAACCCAGCGAAGTTCAGGGGAGATAAAATCAAGGTCTCCAAGGGTTAGCGCAGCGGCAATATTGTCGCTTAGGTAATCGTTGGCTTCCAGCATGGGTTTCAGGGGGATGTCCCAGGTGGTCAATTTTTTGCTGAGACTGGCATGGATGGCAGGTCTGGAAACGGTAAATGATTCAGATAACCTGGTGAAAGGGTTGGGTTGCGTTTCAAATGATTGACCTATTTCCCTTTTTAAAATTTTATTGATCATTTTTAGTGCATCTTCAAAAGTATCCCCTAAATAATGCGCATTTATCCGTTCTTTGAGTGCCGGAGTATTTTGGAATATATTTCCGCTATAGGCGATGGGCACTTTTCTGTTAGCAAATAATTGGACTGTTTCTGAAAGCGTGGCAGCAGTAATGAGTAGTTGAGCAGATAAAATCACAAGTTGCGGTTGGATACTTTCAACTGTTTCCTTGAATTGTATGTCAGGAACATTTGCGCCCAAATAAACCACATTGAAGCCTCGCCGGCGCAGAAAGAGAGTTATCAAGAGCGCTGGTATGGTGTGCTCTTCCTTTGGCGGGCACCCGATCAGAATTGTTTCGGTTCGTGATGGTGGAGGGCTGGCGGCAATCAATGCATGGATGCGTCGATGGGCAAGGGCAGAGGCAAAATGTTCCTGCTGTATGGTTGCTGTTCCCGCATACCATTTTTTGCCAATCTCACGCAATCCACCGAGAATAATATTCTGACAAACGCTCTCAAGAGGGCTGATCGCAAAGGCTCTGTGGATAACCTGCTCAGCAGTTTTTTCGTCAAAGGCCAAACAGGCAGAAATCCACTGATTCCTGATATCTTCCATATTTTCTTCGGATAATTGAACAGATGAATTTTGTGACAGATGGGTAGGGCGCTCTCGCAAAAGGGGATCAGTTCCGTTTTCGGTCAAATCATTCCACAGGCTAACAGCGCGGGAAATGCTTAATCCTTCGGTTTGTTTTGAGATAAGCCATTTGATGACCTCGATATCGTGCTGTGAGTACAGGCGCTGTCCACCGGCAGAGCGTTCAGGCATGGGTAGGCCATAACGACGCTCCCAGGCGCGCAAGGTATCTCCGTTTAAGCCCGTTTCTCTTTTTACAGTTCCAAGGTTATATGTGGCGCTTTCTTTCATCAAAATCATCCTTATTCTTTGAAGTAAACCCATAATAGCAGAACCGGACAGATTTGTCAAGTAAATGCACAGAATATATGGACAAACTATTGACAAACCGAAATTAATCTGCTATATTGGGACTAATCCGGTCAAAATATGACAAAAAACAAGGAAATCAAATGTCTATATATCTTAGTCTAAAAGAAATTTGGCGAAACAAGGGACGATTTTTTCTCTTCAGCATGGTGATTGCCCTGATCGCAGTTTTGGTTCTGTTCACAGCAGGTTTGGGAGAAGGCCTGGCTTCGGCGAATAAGGAATATCTTGAAAAACTGGATGCAGATCTTCTGGTTTTTCAGGGAGGTACAAATTATTCCACGATCGAAAGTCGTCTAGATTATCAAAAAGTGAAGCGGATTCAACGTCTGGATGGATTAGAAGATGCGGGACCGATTGGTTTTAGTAATCTAAAGGTCGTTCTGCCAGATGGTCTGGAAACATTGGATATTTCATTTGTCGGTGTAAACCCGGGCGAACCAGGCTCCCCACCAGTATTTGATGGGCAAAGCCTGAGTTCACGGCAGGCAAAGGTGATCGTTGTTGATCAACGGATTGCCGAGCAGGCCCAGGTAAATGTAGGGGATATGTTGACGATCAAATCCACCCAGGGAACGGATGATAAATTCTTTGATCTGCGTGTAGTTGGAATCACAGATGGTCGTCAATATTTCTTCCAGCCCTCAGCTTTTGTCTCCCTCCCCAATTGGGATCGATACAGACCCAAAGCGGATGCAGGAGAATACAGCTCCCGGCCCATCACCAATACGATCGCTGTCCGTTTGGAGAACCCGGCTGCGATGACGGCCATGTCTGCATATATCGAGAATTCCATAGTTGATGTGGAAGTAACCGATATTAGAACTGCTTACGAATCAGCCCCTGGGTATGCTGCCCAGCAAAATACACTTAATACGATGAAAGGCTTTACCTTTTTGATCGGCGTACTGGTCATCGGTGGATTTTTCCAGATCCAGACCCTCCAAAAAGTTCCTCAAATTGGGATGCTGAAAGCCGTCGGTACGCCTGATCAGATCGTTGCGGGTGCCTCGATTTTGCAGATCATCTTTGTAACCGTATTCGGGGTATTTCTGGGAGGCCTGGCTACCTTTGGGCTAACCCTGGGGATGCCATCCAGCGTTCCAATTATTTTCACTGGAACATCTGTGATCGTCGCTGTGGTCTCTTTACTCTTGATCGGGCCAATAGGCGGGATGGTGTCGATCCGTTTAGCATTAAAAGTCGAACCCCTGACTGCCTTAGGCATGTAGGAAGGAAAAGAAAAATGAATAATAAATATATTCTCGAAACAAAAGATGTAAGCAAGGTTTATGACAGCAATGGACTTGTTGTGAAGGCAGTCAATGAAGTTTCATTAAGTGTAACAGCAGGAGAATTTATTGGTTTGGTTGGCCCAAGTGGTTCAGGAAAAACAACCATGTTGGCCATGTTAGCCACCCTGCTCCGTGAGACAGAAGGAAATTTGATCATCGACGGGCAGGATCTTGGGTCAATGAGTGATCGCGAGCGGACTAAATTCCGTCGAGAAAAAATCGGCTTCACATTTCAAGCGAATAACCTTGTTCCCTATTTGACCGCATTGGAAAATGTTGAACTGATGATGCGTCTGAATAAGAAAAATACTCGTGAGAGCAGAAAGCGTGCCACAGAGCTATTGGTCCGTTTGGGAATGGATGATCGTCTGCATAACCTTCCTTCTCAACTTTCAGGCGGACAGCAACAACGTGTAGCGATTGCACGTTCCCTCGTCCATGACCCAAGCGTGGTGCTTGCCGATGAACCGACAGCCAACCTTGATACCGAACGTGCCAACCAGGTTGTTCAGATTTTTGCCGACCTGATCCATGAACAGAAACGCGCGGGGATCATGGTCACGCATGACCTGCGGATGTGTAAATATGTAGATAAAGTCGTCCAAATGGTGGACGGGAAGATCGCCCGCGTGATCACTGACCGAGACGAGATCAACTTGCTCGCCGGTACCAGCGAATTTGACAAGCTGCCTAAGCAAGCCCCCGTTGAAGAAAAATTGCATCCAGTTAATTCCCTTTTTAAATCAAACTTATCTCCTGCTCCTGCGGGAAACTAGAGCTAAAATTCAGGAGTTTCAATCATGAAAAAACTACTTAACCTCTCTGCTCTTAGCCTCTTCTCCATTTTGCTAAGTGCCTGTGCCAGCCCTGCCACAGCGGAAGAATTATCCGCTCAGCCCATAAATATTGAAAATGTGATCATCGCTGAAGGTCGCTTGGAGCCAATCGAGTATACAGAAGTCGCTTTTTCAGCTAGCGGAATCATTGAAAATGTGCTTATTGCCGAAGGAAAAGATGTTGCTGCTGGAGAATTGATCGCTATTCTCGAAAATACGGCTGCGCTAGAAGCTGAGGTCAAAAGAGCTGAAACGGCGGTTTTAGAAGAAGTTTCTCTTGCCTACCAGGCCCTGCGTGATGCCCAACAACAAGTGGATAATTACTCAATTCCTTCCAGATTTGATGCGATGACATCGACAGAAGCTGCCGCGGCAATGAAGATCGAAGTAGACAAAGCACGGTTTGATTATGAACCTTATATGGGCTACGACAATCCGCGTGGCTATATCAAAGATTTGGAAGAGATCCTTGAAAATGCTTGGGCTCGCTACAACCAGGCCCTTGAATGGATTGAGCGAGAAGCTGCTTTAGATGCTGCCGAACTTCGATTGACACAGGCAAATGCAGACCATAGCAATCTCCAGGAAAGCGGTTCCAGTGCGGTGCAAAACAATTTTTCTGCAGCGCAGATCGCCCTATCGAATGCTGAATTACGCTCACCAATTTCGGGCAGAGTAGCAGACCTAAATCTTTAAGTTGGTGAATCAATCATTGCAGGAGCCTCTGCCGTCACTATTGCGGATTTTTCTAATTGGATCATTAGAACCACAGACTTAAACGAATTGAATGTAGTGCAAATTCGCAAAGGGCAAGCTGTCAATATCAGCCTAGATGCGCTCCCTAATGTATCTCTAAAAGGTGTTGTATCGCAGATTGCCGAGACATTCTCAAATAACCAGGGTGATATTCTTTACGAAGTTAGCATAATTTTAGATGATACACATCCTGATATGCGCTGGGGAATGACCGCTTTTATCGAATTTATTAAATAAGATTTATATTAGAAAAACAATTTAGGATAAAAAAGGTAATAAATCTTGCTATAATGTTGTCTACAGTAGAGAGGAGATAAAATGAAAAACATGAATGCTGAAGAATTAGTTCATACCCGTATCCCGACAGAAGAGGGTACTTTTCAACTTTATTTATATGATAACGACCAGGATCACAAGGAACATATGGCGCTGGTTTTCGGCGATGTAAGCGGTGAAGATGTGCTTGTCCGTGTACATTCAGAATGTTTTACCGGTGATGTGCTTGGTTCCCAACGCTGCGATTGTGGCCCTCAGCTCCATTACGCGATGGATGCGATTGCCCAGGAAGGGCGTGGTATCGTTCTATACCTCCGTCAGGAAGGTCGTGGGATCGGCCTGGCAAGCAAATTACGCGCCTACAACTTGCAGGATCAAGGCTACGATACAGTCGATGCAAACCTTGCCCTTGGGCATCAGGCCGACGAACGGGAATACGATATCGCGGTTGCCATGCTTAAAGACCTCGGCGTGAAATCCGTTCGCCTGTTGACGAATAATCCAACCAAGATCGAATCGTTAACTGAGCTTGGGATGCCCGTAAATAAGCGGGTTCCGATTTTGATCCCGCCGACCGATGAGAATATCAATTATCTCTCCACCAAGGCCAAACGGATGCGCCATCTCTTTGCCTTTGAGCCTGTCCAGGTGAGAATCTAAATTAAGAATGATATTGAAAAGTCGAGTTTTACAACTCGGCTTTTTTGATTCTATTCGTTCAGCAGGGTATAATCTTCAAAAAACTTTCCAAAGGAAATAAATATGCCCTCTGATTTCGACAAGATCGTTGATCGCCGCCCAACCGCCTCCGCAAAATGGAATTTCTACGATGAAGATGTACTCCCCATGTGGGTGGCCGATATGGATTTCCCCTCCCCTCCGCCGATCCTCGGAGCGCTGCATGGCGCAGTCGGGCATGGTGTCTTTGGCTATGATTGGCCCACTCAGAAGTTGCTTACTGAAGTTGCCAATCGAATGAAACGTCTCTACGATTGGGATCTGACCTCTGAAGATATCATTCCGATCCCCGGTTTGGTGACGGGCTTTAATCTTGCTGCGCGTATCGTCTGCGCGTCCGATGAAGGCATTCTCACCCAGCCACCGGTTTATTTCCCTTTTCTTTCAGCCCCTGAAAATACCGACCTGAAATCACAAATGGCGCCGCTCAAGACCATTACTCATGGGCGCACTCTCCATAGCGAAATAGATTGGGAAGTCTTTGACAATGCCATCCATTCGGAGGAAGCCCGCACAGGCATGTTCCTCTTCTGCAATCCGCATAACCCGACCGGGACGATCTACTCCCGAGACGAGTTAACCCGCCTGGCCGACACCTGCCTCCGTGAAGATATCATCATCTGCTCCGACGAAATTCACAGCGAACTGCTCCTCGATGGGAATAAGCACATCCCCATCGCGACTCTTTCTCCTGAGATCGCCCAGCAAACGATCACCCTGGTTGCCGCCAGTAAAACCTTCAA
Organism: Candidatus Desulfolinea nitratireducens; assembly: GCA_014382535.1. GTDB lineage: Bacteria > Chloroflexota > Anaerolineae > Anaerolineales > Villigracilaceae > Desulfolinea > Desulfolinea nitratireducens. Next base: position 6,167 of record JACNJN010000061.1, read on the forward strand.
TGTGGCCGGGCTTTTCGTTGGCTTCGCGATCATTCAAAATGAAGAAATGCGTGAAAAATATAAAAAGGAAATCAAAAAGCTGACCCTCCATACCAACGGCCTGGGGCATATTGCCTCAGAGGTTGCTTTTTCTGGGGCCTGCGATTCATGGCTGGAAGAACTGCTTGATTATCTGGCTGCCAACCGTGATTATGTGGTCGATTATGTTGAGAAGAATTTACCCGGCATCCGTGTTTCCGTCCCCGATGCAACTTATCTGGCCTGGCTGGATTGTAACGAATTGATATCGAGTGGCAAGATCAAAGGCTCACCGCAGGAATTCTTTATCGAAAAAGGAAAGGTCGCTTTCAATGAAGGCGCGGACTTTGGACCCGGTGGCGAGGGATTTGTCCGGCTAAATTTTGGCTGTCCACGCGAGATCCTTGTAGATGGGTTGGAACGGATGAAAAAAGCTTTGAAATAATAAATTAATCCGTTCAAGCTTTTAATGCTTGAGCAGATTATTATATTCAGGAGGCAATCCGCAGAGACTATCTGCATTGGTCCTGTTTTGCCACAGCCAGATCATATTTTTCTTCATAAGGGTGAATTTACAAATCTGAATCAGAGTAAAGATATACTCAAAAATTAGAGCATCAAACTTATTTTGCCTATCTGAAAGACTGTCATTAGTCATTGTAATACCATTACTATGGGAAGAAATCCCATTTGCAATGGGAAATCTCGGTTACAATTATTTTGATTCCAAAAATTTAATGACATGGAAAGAGCACCATGCGGATTGTCGATATTATTATCAAAAAACGTGACCACAAAGAATTGACGAAAGAGGAAATCGATTTCTTTGTAGAAGGTTTTGTGAAAAATGAAATCCAGGATTATCAGGCGGCATCCTGGGCGATGGCAGTATTACTGAATGGTATGACGCCTCGCGAGACCACTGACTTAACACTGGCGATAGCCCACTCAGGTGATACGCTTGACCTTTCAGATGTGGTTGATATTGCAATAGATAAACATTCATCCGGCGGTGTGGGAGATAAAACTACGTTGGCCGTTTTACCTGTAGTTGCCGCTTGTGGGTTGCCCGTAGGCAAGATGTCTGGACGTGGATTGGGTTTCAGCGGTGGAACCCTCGATAAAATGGAGTCGATACCTGGTTTTCGGGTGGATTTGACGGCAGAAGAATTCAAAAAGCAATTACACGATGTCGGCATGGTCCTCTCCGGCCAGAGTGCTGATCTGGCCCCTGCAGATGGAAAACTCTATGCGCTGAGAGATGTAACAGGCACGGTTAAATCGATGCCCCTGATCGCCTCCTCGATCATGAGTAAGAAAATTGCCTCGGGTGTTCAAGCAATTGTCCTGGATGTAAAACTGGGTCTTGGGGCCTTTATGGAGACCCTTGAAGAGGCGCGTGAACTGGCAAAGCGGATGGTTGCGATCGGAGAATTAGCCGGGCGAAAAACCGTTGCCGTGCTTTCTGATATGAATCAGCCGCTCGGATATGCCGTGGGGAATTCGTTGGAAGTCCTGGAAGCGATTGACACCCTGCAAGGTGGTGGTCCTGATGATTTTATCGAGCACTGTCTGCATGTAAGCGCTCAGATGCTTCTTTTAGGGAAGCGTGCAGAAAAAATGGCGGAAGCACGTTCAATGTGCGAAGCTGCAATCGCAGATGGGAGTGCATTTGAGAAGTTTCGCGAGTTGATCTCTGTACAGGGCGGGAATCTATCATACATAGATGATCCATCCAAATTGCCAAAGGCGAAGCTGATCGAGACCGTAGCTGCCCCTCGCAGCGGAAGCCTGCTTCAGGTCCACGCGCGGCTCGTAGGGGAGGCGACTGTTACCTTAGGGGCCGGACGTTCCAAAAAGGATGATGCTATAGATCACGCGGTCGGAGTCATCATCCATCATAAAGTGGGCGACATCATCAACGGCGGGGAACCTTTATTTACCATCCACGCCAACGATGCTGAACTATTAACGCAGGCACGGGAAACAATTCTTAAAGCGCATTTATTCAGTGATGATCCTGTTGCACCCTTACCGCTTTTTTACGAGTAAATGCTTGCGAAATTTTAAGGAATAGTGCATACTAAGCTAAGGAGTGTGTGCAGAAATGGCAAAAGTATCTTTACGAAACTACAATCGGGAAATTGGCACCCTAATTGAACAGGGTCAAACCGAAGAGGCTGTCGGTCATTGCCATCATATTTTAAAGACTTTTCCGAAACATCTTGAAACCTATCGGCTGCTTGGTAAGGCCTATCTTGAGGCCAGGCGGTATAACGATGCAGCAGATATTTTTTCACGCACGATCATGTCTGTACCTGATGATTTTGTTTCTCATGTGGGGATGAGTCTGATTGCCGACGAAAAAGAAAAACATGATGAAGCGATTTGGCATATGGAGCGTGCATTTGAATCCCAGCCATCCAATGCAGCGGTACAGGGTGAATTACAACGACTTTATGGTCGCCGTGATGGAGTTGAACCGCCCAAGGTTCGCATGACAAGTGGGGCCTTGGCCAATGTCTATATGCAAGGCGAGCTATATCCGCAAGCCATCGCTGAAATCATGAGCGTAGAGTCCCGAGACCCTGGCCGCGTGGATATGCAGGTTTTGCTCTCCAAGGCCTATTTTCGTTCGGGGCAGCAGGTGGAAGCTTCCCAAATCGCCTCGGATTTACTGACCAAACGCCCCTACTGTTTTGATGCCAATCGCATTTTGGTCGAGGTTTTACCAGGAACGAGCCGCTCTGAAAGCACACAAACTTATCGACATAGAATCAACTCCCTTGATCCCTATGCTGCCTTTATCAAAGACTCTGTTTTTAATATTGATGATGTTCCGGATGCTGCCGTTAACCTGGAACGATTAGACTGGAAGCCCGGCAGTTCGCCTCAGTTGGCGAGTGGATGGGGTGAAACATTGGGTATTAAACTGGACCAGGATGAAGAGGAACAGCCTGCATGGTTAAAAGTGAGCGAAGACGATAGTGAATTTGGGTCTGCCTCCGCTTCAGAAGAACAAGCTGACGAAGAGAATATTCCCGATTTTATGCGTGATGCAGGATGGGATTCATCCTCTGGCGCACCCGAAGAGGAAAGCTCGATTTTTGATGAGCCCTTATCAAAAGAAGAAGAGATTGCACAAGGAGAATTGCCGGACTGGATGAAATCCATGGCCCCTTCTGACGAAGAATTAGCAGACGTTGAAAATCTTGCAGGGGAGGAAATTGATACAGGAAATGATATGGTCGCTGATAAATGGATGGATGATCTCTTGAGCGGAAACGCCGGGAAAAAACCAGACGAATCTCCGAAGGAAGATCCTATTGCAGATATGGGGTTCACTGAAGATCAGCCCTCTTTAGAAGAAGAAGTTGATCTTCCTAATTGGTTTGGGGAAGATGAAGAGACTAGCGTGGAAGAAGTTGTCTCCACTCCAGGTGATGAAATATCGCCTCTTGCGGAAATAGAAACCAGTCCAGATATTGCAGATGAATCACTGATCGCTGATCCCTCGATTGGAGAATTGGGCGCTTCCAGTGATGATCAGGACGCTGCTCTTAATTGGTTGGAGGGGCTGGCTGCCAATCAGGGCGCGAACCCAGAAGAATTGATCACTGATCCCAATGCGCGGACAGAAGATGCCCCTGAGTGGGTGCAAAAAGCCCAGGATG
>JACNJN010000061.1:9993-23671 GCA_014382535.1 Candidatus Desulfolinea nitratireducens
ATCGATCTTCCTAAATGGCTTCTGGAAGAGGAAGAGACAAGCGTGGAAGAAGTTGCCTCCACTCCAGGTGATGAAATATCGCCTCTCGCGGAAATAGAAACCAGCCCAGATATTGCAGATGAATCACTGATCGCTGATCCCTCGATTGGAAAATTGGGCGCTTCCAGTGAGGATCAGGACGCTGCTCTTAATTGGCTGGAGGGGCTGGCTGCCAATCAGGGTGCGAAACCAGAAGAATTGATCACTGATCCCAATGCGCGGACAGAAGATGCTCCTGAGTGGGTTGAGCAGGCAAAAGAAGTAATTGATCAAGAATCCCCTGAAGTTATTTCAGAAGCCGCTCCGGTTGAAGAAGAAAAACAGATCCCTGATTTGGCAGCTTTTGGTGCAGACGAAGTCGAAAGCCCTCAAATTGATCTCCCATCGGATTTGGATCAAGAAAGTGAAGTCGTGGAAACGGATGATACGATCGGCTGGCTGAAAAAAATAGAGGTGGAATCAGAACTTTCTGAGGCGACAGCTGGCGAAGATGTTTCGGAAAATGATGAAGATTTCCCCGCCTGGTTAGCGGATATGGAAGGGGCCTCCACTGAGGATGAGAAAGGCCCAATCTCAGATGAGGATCAACCCGCCTGGATGAAAGATGAAGAAGAAACTGTTGCTCCTACGCTCCAGCCGACTCAAAAATCTGAATGGCAACCTATTGAAGAAGCGCCCAAAGCCGACTCGCCTGTGATGGATATTCCCCCATCGGAAATGGTCGAACCCGAGGTTATGGAAGAGCTATCTACTGCTTTGCCGCCGATTGAAGAAAAACCTGTGCCAGCCGTTGCCAGCCCTAAGCCGCAACATAAGGAGTCTCAGCCTCAACCGAAAGCCAAGCCCTTGAATAAAGCTGATTTGCGTGATACTGTGCTGGAAAGCGCGCAAGCTGCAATGCAAGAGGGGAATATCTCTGCTGCCTTGGAAAAATATGGGAAATTGGTCAAGAAAAAACGGTTGCTTGACGAAGTTATTCATGATCTGCGTGAAGCGACTTATGAATACCCTGTAGACATTTCGATTTTGCAAATGTTAGGAGATGCGTATATACGCGCGGGGCGTTTGCAAGAAGGTCTTGATACGTATACAAAAGCAGAAGAATTGTTGCGATAAGACAAATAATTTTAGTTAAGATTCGGATTGCATAGTAGGATATAAGAATAAGAGCTAAAAATCCTACCCCCCTGCCTATTTAGGCAGTGGGGTAAAAAATATATTGGAGGAAGTTGTGGAACGTACTTTTGTAATTGTCAAACCGGATGGGGTCCAGCGTGGACTTGTTGGAGAAATTATGGCTCGCCTGGAGCGTCGCGGGCTGCGTCTTGCAGCAGCAAAATTCATGGCTGTTAGTCAGGAAATGGCCGAAACTCATTATTCTATTCACAAGGGAAAGCCCTTTTACGATGGTTTGATCGCCTATATCACCTCTGCCCCTGTAATGGCCATGGTCTGGGAAGGTGTGAATGCAGTTGCTGCCGTGCGGCAGACAATGGGTGCAACCCACCCCACCGAGGCGGCTCCCGGCTCTGTGCGCCACGATTTTGGTCTTGAAGTAGGGCGAAATATTACCCATGCCTCTGACAGCGTTGAAAATGGGGAGAAAGAAACCGCGCTCTGGTTCAAACCTGAAGAATTGGTTAATTGGCAGCGAGATCTTGATCGCTGGATATTTGAATAGGATATATTAATTTAGCGCAAAAACTGTTCAGCATAGACCCCGATCCCTATAAGGGAACGGGGTCTATGTTCGAGAATTCCTGTAATTAAAAGACACCAAGTGTTTGCTCTAGGTGACTTGATTATTACCCATTTCTCTACTGAATATGTACCAAAGCCTTGCCATCCTGCCATAATCCTTCAAGGTCGTAATAATCCCGTTGGTCGGGTGAGAAAAGGTGCACGACCACATTCCCATAATCCACCAAAATCCAGCCATCCATTGAACGCCCCTCCAGATTCCCTTTAACGTGATGCGACTTGCGAAGTTTGCGCAAAAGATCGTCTGCCAACGCATCCAGCATGCGGTCGCTGGTTCCGGTGCAAAAGACAAAATAATCGCAAAAACCTGAGATCCCTGTCAAATCAAGCAGGAGAATATCCTCTCCCTTTTTTTCTTCCAAAAGATCAACAATTGCATAGGGTAATTCTTGTTTACTCAAAAAAGCCTCATTTCTTTTCTAAATTTATCTGATAAAGAGAGCGATAAACTGCTCCGTTTGCTTTCAATTCGCTCTGAAAAAGATGGATAGTATCGACATGGATATTACCCAACTCCAGCCCTGAGTTTTCTTCAACTACCTGGCGGATTTGATGTCGCGCCTCGCTGCGGATGTCTTGTTTGACGCGTCCCAACGTGAGATGTGCTGAAAAGCGACGTTTTTCCGGAGCGCTCCCAATTTGACTGGCTGCCCTTTCGGTGTGTCTCTGCAACGAGGAAAGTTTTCCCTTATCCCCCACTCCCAGCCAGATCACCCGTGGACGGGAAAAGTTGGGAAAGACCCCCATATTTCCGACAGAGATCTCAAAGGGTTGAAACCGGGCAAGCTCTGCTGCGAGAAATTCTTTTAGCGCATCCAGTTTAGTGATGGGTGTATCGCCCAAAAACTTCAGGGTGAGATGGATATTTTCCGGCACCACCCACCGGACAAAGGTGCGATCAAGCCGAGCGCGTAAGGATTCCATTTCCCGATGGAGTTTCTCTTGCAGAGACGGGGGGATTTCGATCGCGATAAAGGCGCGTAACAAATCGATAGAACTCCGAGCAGGTGTATCGTCCCGGGTGGGAGCGAGTTCATCCACCGCTTTTTCCTTTGCTTATGTAGCTAAAAATAGCATAACTTAAACGAAAAGGCAAGAGGTTTTTTCATAACAGAACCGATAATGGAGAAAAGGGTTATAGGGTAGCAGGAAATGAAGCACTTCCAAACAATCTTATTTACAAGGAGTATCTTTTTAGATGACAACTCTCGCCCCTACCTTAACTATGCGTAGCTTTCCTCGGGCAGCCGCCTGGTTGCGTGATCTAATTTTACTTATTACTGGTGTGATCTTAGTTGCTATGCTGGCGCAGGGTAAAATTCCCTTGCCCTTTACCCCTGTCCCCCTAACCGGACAAACATTTGCCGTGCTGCTGGTCGGTGCGACTTTGGGCTCAAAACGCGGGGCAGCCTCGTTGATTCTCTACACAGTGTTGGGGGCACTCGGTTTGCCCTTCTTTGCAGGTGGTGCATCCGGAATGGCTTATCTCTCTGGCCCCACGTTGGGATATTTGGTCGGTTTTGTCATCGCTGCCTATTTCGTCGGAAAGCTGGCCGAACGCGGTCTGGAGCGAAATCTGCGCACCTCGCTGATTCCTTTTATTGTTGGTACATTGATCATTTATCTTTTCGGAGCAGGCTGGTTGGCGATCCTTTTTGGGGTTGAAAAGGCGCTGGCGTTGGGCGTGCTGCCTTTTTTGATCGGAGATCTGATTAAAATGGTTTTGGCTGCCCTGGTATTGCCAGGCGCATGGAAGTTGGCGCAGCAATAAATAGAAAAAAACATTATCAAAGAGCCGGATGATACAATTCATTCGGCTCTTTTTGCTTTTCAATGATAGAATACTCCGCTCTCCTAAACTCATCTAACTAATGTACGGGCGATTCTCAAACTCGCTTTTACCAATCTATTATGTTCATAGACCAAACAGAAATCTACGTAAGTTCCGGAAAAGGCGGGGATGGCATTGTCCATTTTCGGCGTGAAAAATATGTCCCGCATGGCGGTCCCGATGGTGGCGATGGTGGTAAAGGTGGCGATGTCATCCTGGAGGTCAAAACCACCCTCAACACCCTCTCCGCTTACCGTCATGTGCGCCGCTATATTGCCGACAACGGTAAAAGGGGTGGACGCAATAATCGTTATGGCAAATCTGCTGATGACCTAATTCTCTTTATCCCGCCGGGAACAGTCATTTACGATGCCGACACGGACGAAATTCTTGGTGACCTGACCGATCCCGGTCAGCAGTTGCTGATCTGCAAAGGGGGACGTGGCGGACGCGGCAACACGCACTTCAAGAACTCCCGTCATCAGACGCCGCGCACAGCAGAAAAGGGCGAACCGCCCGTGGAAAAGAATATCCGCCTGGAGTTGAAATTGATCGCCGATATCGGCCTGATCGGTGTCCCCAATGCCGGGAAGTCGACCTTGCTGTCCGTCCTGACAAATGCCCAGCCGAAGATCGCTGCCTATCCCTTCACCACCCTGGAGCCAAACCTGGGAGTTGCCTCTATTGACGATTACGAAAGCGTTGTCCTGGCCGATATCCCGGGGCTGATCGAAGGGGCCTCCGAGGGCATCGGGCTGGGACATAGCTTCCTGCGTCATGTTCAACGGACGCGGGTCCTCATCCATCTATTGGATGGTCTCTCCGAAGATCCTATTGCCGATTTCAGCCAGATCAATACTGAGCTGTCCCTCTTTGATACAAAATTGGGGGAAAAACCCCAGATCATTGCCCTGAATAAAATGGATCAGCCCGAAGTGCAGGAGCGCTGGCCTGAGATCAAAGCCGAGTTAGAGAAGCGTGGGCATAAGATCATGTCCATTTCTGCCCTGGCACGGACCGACATTCGAAAACTATTGCTCAAAGCCGTCCAAAAACTGGCTGAAACGCCCACTCTTGCTGAGGTTGCACCCTTGCCTGTTTATCGCGTGGAGACTGATCCGAATGAATTTGAGATCAGCCGCGAAGATGATGCCGGGTGGCGGATTAGCGGGGCTGCGATTGAACGTGCTGCCGCGATGACCTATTGGGAACATTATGGCTCGATCCGCCGTTTCCAGAAGGTGATGCAGGCTTTGGGCATTGAAGCTGCTCTTAATAAGGCTGGCATCAAAGTAGGAGATACGGTTTATGTTGGAGAATACGAATTGGAGTGGCAGGAATAATTTCACCACAAAGGCACAAGATACACAAAGAAAAGCTTTTTAAATTTACTATCCCGTGGGGCATTTGCACCGTGGGATATTTTGTTATGTGCTCCCCCCTCTAACTCCCCCCGTTTACGGGGGGAGAACTTGTCCCTCCCCCGTAGGCGGGGGAGGCTAGGTGGGGGCTGCCCTTCGCCGCGAAATAAACTAAAAACGGAATCAAGCCTCGGTTCACGTGCGATTTTCTACTTTCCAACCAGGGATTCGGGGCGCAGGATCTCATCCAATTTTTCTTTGGTCAGCAATCCTTTGGCGAGAACGATTTCGATGACACCCTTTCCCGTCTGATGTGCTTCCGCTGCCACAGCGGTCGCATTTTCATAGCCGATATAGGGGTTTAACGCCGTGACGATCCCGATCGAATTATCAACCATTGCGCGTAGATGATCGCGGTTGGCAGTGATCCCGGATACGCAGCGCTCGGCAAGGGTCAGACAGCCCTGACGGAGAAAAACCAGGCTGTTGAATAGGTTGCGAACAATGATCGGCTCGAAGGCATTCAGTTGGAGCTGCCCTGCTTCAGCAGCAAAGGAAACGGTGACGTCATTGCCGATGACTTCGAAAGCGATCTGGTTGACCACTTCGGGGATCACGGGGTTGACCTTGCCGGGCATGATGCTGGAGCCAGCCTGAACGGGAGGAAGATTGATCTCGTTAAAACCAGCCCGGGGCCCGGAAGAGAGCAGGCGCAGATCATTACAGGTTTTTGAGAGTTTTACGGCGACGCGTTTCAGGACGCCAGAAAGTTGCACAAATGCGCCTGCATCCTGCGTGGCTTCAACAAGATTGGTTGCGACCACCAAAGGGATCCCAGTGATCTCAGAAAGGTATTTACAGGCAGTTTTCGCATAACCTTTTGGAGCGTTAATCCCGGTCCCGATTGCTGTCGCACCGAGATTGATCTCCTGGATCAGTTGCGAGGCTTCCTGCAGACGGTCGCGATCTTCAGAGAGCATGATCGCATAAGATTCAAATTCCTGCCCCAAAGTCATCGGAACGGCATCCTGAAGTTGGGTGCGCCCCATCTTAAGAATGTCTGCAAATTCTTTGGCTTTTTTTTCAAATTCAATTTGAAGGATGCCCATGGCATCGATTAGCAAATGGATTTTGAAATGCAAGGCGACCTTGATCGCGGTGGGATATACATCATTTGTGCTTTGGCTCAGATTAACATGTTCAAGCGGATGCAATTCGTGGTAGGTCCCATGCGGATGCCCAAGATAATCAAGGCCGCGATTGGCGATGACTTCGTTGGCGTTCATATTTGTCGAGGTTCCCGCGCCCCCCTGGATCACATCAACGACAAATTGATCGTGAAACTCTCCATTGCGGATATCGTCGCAGGCACGTACGATGGCTTCTTTACGGGCATCATCCAACAAACCAAATTCATGATTTGCCAGGGCACAGGCCTTTTTTACAGACGCCAGGGCGTTGACCAGCTCAGGATAGGAAGATATCTTGGATCCGGAGATGGGGAAATTTTCAGTTGCCCGCAGAGAATGGATCCCATAATACAGGTCTGCAGGAACTTCGCGTTCGCCGAGCAGATCATGTTCAATACGTGTTTTTTTTTCTTGCGATATCATAGTTTCTCCTGATGGGGGAGGAAGGTTAGTCGAAAATTATAGTTGGCTTCAGATCTTGTTTCAATAGTAGTTCTGTATGTCATTGTAAATCCAAAATGTTCAATACAAATCCTTGTTGAGAAATTTCTGCTATTATTAATATAAAAAGAGACTCCGCGATAAAAAGCGGGGTCTCTTATGTTTTAGTTAATATTGTCTATTCGGCTGAGACAACCCGGATATCTGGAAAAAACTGTTTAATTGTTCCGGCTACCCAACCCTGAAGGGTGGAAGATACAAGCGGGCAGCCAAGGCAAGATCCACCAACTCGCACGGTGAGAATATTCTCAAGAAGTGAAATAAACTCTACTGAGCCCCCATGATATTGCTCAATATAAGCACTGACTTGCTCCAGCAAACCTTTAATTTGTTCTTCTCGAGAGTGAAGAGGGTGATTATGTTCAGGGTTATTTGTCATGATCTAACTCTTTTCCAAGTTTTCAGGTGTGATAATTACGCCTTGCGAAAGTATATCACGTACTTTTAAGCGAGCATCATGCCAGCGTCCAGATACGGATTCTGCCAACCGATCAAGCAGGACACTTCCGGTATCAGGGTGTTGGATGCAAAGCTCCCGTAAAGCGCTGCCTTTAATGCGAATTGCCTGGCACTGTTCCACACATCTGGCACCTGAAGTATAGTTCGTATTCCCTGTAATGGCAGACCAGCCAAATATTTCCCCTGATTTTACACTAGTAACTATGAGTTCGGAACCATCATAGGGCTTGAAGAGAATATCCACTGATCCTTCAATGACCAGATATAGATAAATAGCTGGATCGCCTTGTTCGAATATCATGCCTTCATGACAAAGACAAGGTTCAAATAAGGACTCAATCAGATCTAGCGCTTCTGGGCCCAAACTGCTAAAAAGGGGAATATTATTCATCGTGGAAACCATTAGCTAAATACTAACGGACAAAAAACAAGTTTTCTAGTGGCATATTTCCCAAAGGATTTGACATTTGTCCTCATAAAATGTTACGTATAAATATGACAATTTATTTGCCAATACTTATAATGAACTTCTGTCTTGCGTTATACTGAGAATAACTAATATCTGTGATTATGAAACTTTTTTATTGAGGAAGTATCTAAATGATTAAAGAACCCCTGCAGGAACCTTCCTTGCAGCTATTGCGCTCCGGAGATCGAACTGAGATTGCGCGGCTTGTGGATGGGCATTCTCTTAATATTTATCGATTGGCCTTAAAGATGTTGGCAAACCCGCAAGATGCAGAAGATGTGCTTCAAAACACTTTTCTCAAAGCGATACAGGCTCTCCCGACCTTTGAGGGACGTTCCAGCCTGGCGACCTGGTTATATCGGATTGCAGTCAATGAAGCGCTAATGATCATTCGGAAACAAAAGCCAGAAATTGAGCTTGATCTTCAAAGTGAAGATACCGATGAAACCCCTGCCCTGACACAATTCACTGACTGGTGCTGTTTGCCGGAATGGGAATTGGTATCTGCTGAGGCGAAAAACCACTTCGATAAGGCGATTCAGCAATTATCAGAAAAACTGCGCGTGGTCTTCATTTTGCGGGATATTGAAGGGTTATCTATTCACGAAACAAGCACGGCCCTGGATTTGACTGAAACAACAGTGAAAACAAGATTACTGCGAGCCCGCCTGAAATTGCGTGAATTGCTTTCTGTTTATTATGAAGAGCGACTGGATATGGAGAAATCTGATGAAAAAATCTCATAATTGTGGTTCACTTCTTGAGTCCCTGTCAGATTATGTCGATGGAGAGTTGGGGGATGCCCTGTGCGAGGAGATCGAACGACATATGGCAGATTGCGATAATTGTCGAATTGTCGTTGATACCTTCAAAAAGACCATTTCGCTGTATCAGGAAACATCGGAGAAAACGACAATTCCAATCGGTGTCCGCGAACGGTTGTTCCACCGACTTGACCTGGATGATTTTATTCAAAAAGAAAACTGACCATAAAAAGAAGTAACTTTTCAGCATTGATGCGCATCTAAGCTATATAGAATAAAAAATCATCAAGGAGATTTTATGGCAACATTATTGAATGCAGATGTTAGAAAGCAAATCGAAGATGCATTTGCTCCTATGAAAGAATATGTTCATATCATGTTTTTTGGACAGAAAGAGAATTGTGAATATTGTGCTGATGCACAGCAGCTTCTCGAAGAAGTAGTTGAGATTTCAGAAAAAATCAGCATGACGATCTATGATCTTGACGATGATGCTGATATTGCAAAAAATTACAACGTGGACAAAGCCCCCGGGATCGTGATCGCTGCCAAAGATGGAGATGTGATTTCCGATTTTGGTGTCCGCTTTGCAGGAATACCCTCAGGGCATGAGTTCACCTCATTGATCCAGGATATTATCCTTGTTTCAGGACGCGACTCTCACCTTAGTGATGACACTCGTGATTTTCTGAAAGCACTGACAGAACCTGTTCTCTTGCAGGTATTTGTTACCCCTACCTGACCATATTGCCCGCGAGCCGTGACGCTCGCTCACCAAATGGCTATGGAAAGCCCCATGGTTCAGGCTGAGATGGTCGGAGCAATGGAGTTTCAGGAATTATCGATGAAACATAATGTTAGCGGTGTACCGCAAACCACCATTAATGATGGTGCGGCCAATGTTGTCGGTGCGGTGCCAGAAAGCAATATGCTCGCTGAATTAAAGCGCATTACAGCAAAATAAAACAAGGTTATTATGAGTACATCAAAAAAATACCCGCGTGTGATCGTTTTTTCCACGCCTACATGTTCCTATTGTCATAAAGCCAAACAATATTTTCGCTCCAGGCAAGTTCCTTTTAAGAATGTAGATGTTTCACGAGATCCGGCTGCTGCTCGAGACATGGTAAAGCGCAGTGGCCAACAGGGTGTTCCCCAGATCAGGATCGGTAGCAAAACTATCGTGGGCTTTGACCGTCCAAAGATTGATCGCATTCTTGGTCTATAGTAAAATGAAATCCCCGAAGTCTATTTGGACTTCGGGGACTTTTGTCAGCCCATACTTTATAAATAGACGAGGAAAACACCGATGAGAACTCGCAAACCATCTCGCTCACAAAGGAAAAGGGTCCCACCAAAAAGCATTCCTCCGATCGGAATGATCGTAATAGGCGCAATAATATTGATCATTGGCTTTGCTGCTTTTTTCACCTTACCGAAAGATGGTGCCAATGGTTTTATCCAATCTGAAGAATTTTCATCAGTGCCGATGCCTGTAGAATATCCGGCGCCAGAGTTGGATTTGGTAACAATGCAGGGTGATGCCGTATCTTTGACAGATTACCTTGGACAGGTTGTTTTGCTTAACTTATGGGCAACCTGGTGTCCACCCTGCAAGGAGGAACTGCCAGTTCTTGAAGCGTATTACAAAGCCCACAAGGACGAAGGATTTGTGGTTATTGGGGTTGAAGATGGCCAGCCTGTTAAAGAAGTTGAAGCATATATCAAAACTACTGATGTAAGCTATCCGATCTGGATTGATCATGAATATGCAACTGAAATCGCATTTTCAGCATTTAGCTTGCCCAGCTCCTTTGTGATTGACCGTGAGGGGACTGTACGTCTAAGTTGGGTGGGCGTAATTAGTACCGCCATGCTTGAAAAGCACATTACACCTTTGATTGAAAATTAGGAGGAGGATACGATGGACACAAAAGTAACCTGGGATCATGGGATGACATTCTCCGGGACGGCTGATTCCGGCTTCATAGTGCCGCTTGGAGCTTCGCCCAGCGTTGGGGGGGAGAATGACGGATTCCGTCCGATGGAACTAATGGCGATCAGCCTGGCTGGCTGCACTGCCATGGATGTGATCTCGATCTTGCGCAAAAAACGTCAGGATGTGACGGCCTATGAGGTGAAAGTCCACGCCGATCAGGCAGACCAACATCCATATGTTTTCACACAGTCGGCAATTACTTATCAAGTAACCGGCCATGATGTTAAGGAAGCTGCTGTCATTCGTGCGATGGAGCTTTCTGCAAAAAATTATTGCCCTGCCCAGAGCATGCTTTCAAAAGTGATGTCTATTGAATTGCTTTATGAAATTTACGAAGATCAGGACGATGGCGAACGTACCTTGGTGACAAAAGGTAAAATCGAAAACGCATAACCAAAAATCATTAAATATAATAGGCCGTGACAAATCTTGTCGCGGCCTATTTCTATCTCAGTTGCGTAATCTCAAATCTCGAGTTTTAGGATGGCTGCTTCGATACTTTCGGGTGAACCAATAATGGTGACTTTATCCCCGACGCGCAGCCGTGTATAGCCGGTCGAGATGATGTCGTGTCCATGGCGGTGAATGGCGACGATTCGCAGATCATGTGGCAGTCGCAGATCACGCAGGGGAATGCCGTGCATATTCGGGTCAAGGACGTATACGTCTTGCATTTGATGATCAGATTCAATATCCAGAAGCAGCGATGCCGCATCTGGTGAACGGGCAAATTGATCCAGCAAATGGACGGTGGCTGTGCCGGGGTTGACGGTGAGTACGCCCAAATTGTTGAAACGATCCTGATCAGAGATATCGTTCAGACGGACAACCAGAGTTTCAGTCCCATAATTTTCGTAGAAGAGTTCACAGAGTTGAAAATTTTCCTCATCAGAGAGCATAGCAACAACAGCATCTGCCTTATGCGCATCAATGCTTACCAAATTTTCCAGATCAATTGCCGAAAGTAAAATGAGCGGCTCATCATCAAGGGACGCCATTGCACAGGAAGAATCTACACAAGCCCATTTGATTTCCCAGCCTTTTGATTTGAGCAGCCGAGCAACGGCCATTGCCTGGTCATCAGTACCGAAAATGAAGGCATCTCGTTTCCCATCGTAGGTTGTTTCACCACGGGAATGAGCCTCATTGACAAAGTTGATCACCCATTTAAAGAGAGGCGGTCCTGCAATTTGGTTGAGAACGATCACAGAGATCATGATTGTTGCAAAATCCAGGCCAAATTGCGGAAATGCAATCGCGGCCTCCTTTGCTAACCCCAACCCAACACCTGCCTGGGTAACGTATGCCATCCAACGAGACTGTCGAAAAACCCCTAGTTCGAAAAATGTTCATAAAAATCTCCCACAACAGGCTCAAAAATCGCCAAAATGTTGCTCAGAACACAAAAAACTAGGTGATTTTCAGTGTTTCTGTCCCACTTTTCAAAATAATTTTTTGAAAAGGGACTTTTTCGACAGTTTCAACTGACGGCATTATTTTTCATTGGCTCGCCTGCAATTGTGCCACCCGTAAAGGAGCCAATGAAGACTGATACCAGGCGAATAAAGAAAAGTGCCAGTGCAATTTGCCAGGTCTTTGAAAGAACGTCCAAGGCCAGGGATGCACCTGTTAGTGTGAAAAAGAGAATATAGATTGTCGGCCCAGTTTTATGTAGAATTTCGAGCATCTGGTCGCGATGGGGTGTCCAATTGATGACGAAAAAACTGGCGACCATGCAGATCAGCAGAGGCTCGAGTAGTAGTTCAGTGCCAAGTTGGTTGTGGCTGAAATGCCTCAAAAAAGTGGATGAGATGAAAACAGAGTATCCGAGCATCAGGGTGATAATCGCTTTTGACACCCTTCTTATTTTAATTGAGAGAAGTAGTTGAATTAATTTCCCGAGTAGATAACCAAGAAATATGGATAATGCCAGTTCTCCAAAAAGCAATAAGACGAAGCCCGCGTTGAGGCTGATATTGGTCAGTAGCGCATCGGCAATCTCGGAATTAAAGGCAAACAGGATGATAACGACCACATCCATGATCACCGTTACTCCAAGTATTGTTTGGGTGAAGGGGCCTTTGGCCCGCAATTCGTTAACGATGGCAATCGCAGATGAAGGGGAGCGTGCCACCAAAATTGCTCCAGCCAAAATAGAGATGGCGATCCGGCTGGTAACGGACATATTTTGAGTAAATGGAATTAAATCTGTCAAAAAGAAAAAGGCCAGAGTTCCGAAAATTGATGTCGATAATACCAACCCGGTCGTGACCCAGGCGATTCCTTTCAGCCTGTCACGTAAATCTTTAAGGTACAACTCGCTCCCCGCAGCAAAGGCGATGAAGCCAAGCGAGATCTCATCCACAAAACGGAGTTTGGGAATTGCCTCGTGGGGATCATATCGAGGACAAATGGTCCAACGAGAACGCCGGCAAAAAGAAATCCGCTAATTAATGGGAGGTTATAACGAGAGAAAAAAGCACCAATTTGCTTTGATGCCAGAGCAACAATACGGAAACTGACAATAAAAATGATAAAAGGGGTGTAATTTTCCATATTGGGTTTTCCTGCCTTAGATCAAGAGAATTTACTTAATCGCCAGAGGTAATCTGGCTATTTGTGCCGGAGACTGAGCTGGCTGTGATCTGGATTCCGTTTTTTGAGAGTGTCCCTGCATAGGCGGTTGAACCATTATGTGGAATCCAACCTTCCATTTCAAAGGGAATCGAGCTATCTGCCAAGATCCATTCGCCATTATATTTTCGGGCAATATGAATATGCGTGCCGGTCGTATGCCCACCTTCGCAGGATGGATAGCCAATTGAATCTCCGGAATTCAGGATCGTACCTAATTTGGCGCGACCGGGGGTTGCGATATGTAGATACAGGATTGACCAGCCTGTTCGTTCGTCCCCATCCATATCAAGGTCAAGAATTGCCAAACCGCGATCCACGCGTGTTACCATCCCGTTTGCAATCGCAACCGTATATTGTTGCGGATCAGCGACAAAGCAGCCACTGAAATCTGTGGGTGGTGCAAAATCCAGCGCGGCAAATGGAAAGCCTTCTCCCCAGCCGGTATGGGGCGCACCGGTATAAGTCCACGTTCGTGCTCTGGGGAAGGGGAGGATCATTTCAGGTTGCTCTAATGAGCCAGGGATGTGGATCCGGTCATCCAGCCACGGATCGCCAAAGAGATTGGTATATGTCTCAAGCAGCCCCTCTGCCCCAATTGCCCGTTCATACCTCGACCCTGAGAGGGTGCGCGAAAAATAATATTGGATCCCCACCGAAGCAGCATTCT
>JACNJN010000055.1 GCA_014382535.1 Candidatus Desulfolinea nitratireducens
GCTTTGCTAACTATTGCAAAAAGACAACCAAAAAATATTACGAAAGAATAAAATCAGCTCATATTTTTCGCTAATCCTATTTGGCGGAAATTCTGGGAAAGCGCTAAGTCCAACAGCCGCTCTCACCATCACGTAAAAAAAGAGACCCTCCTTTGAGGGTCTCTTCTTTTCTAATAACAATCTTGTTTATTCAACAATCACCCAATCGCTGCCACTTCTCCCAAAGACCTCAGGCGAGTACATCTCTTCAGCCTTGGCGGGCGGGGCGATGAACTTCCCGGGCGTGGTTGCGCGGGCGATATAGCTGTAATCGTAGACCCCATCCCAGAGCAGGGAGGTAAAGGCCTCGGCCCGTTCATCGCGCAGGTTCTGATGCTCATACCATGTTCCCCACCACCACCAGCCATAGCGTGATTCAAAACTGTCGGGTTCCTGAGGTGTCGAGCCGGATACCGCCAGATCGGGATTGACGATCTCCAAACCAGCGGGGAGCGGATCGACCAATGCCACATGGTAGCGTCGGTTATCGGCGACCATTTTCAGCTTGACGCGGACGCGGGCGCCCGCCCTGATATGCCAGACGCCATCATCGTCGCGCCAGACATCCTCGACATCATCCACGGCCTCATATTCACGCTGGACGACAAAGCCCATATCGATCGGGTCAAGATCCAGGTCGGTCGGGGCGTAGCGCAGGCCGAGTCGGTAATAGAGCCTGCCGACGCCGTCTTTGCTCAGAGTCAGGTCCTGCAAGTCAGCCCCGTCGACGAGAAAGGCCATCGGGATCTTGGTCTCATGCCGTTCGGTGGAATAGCCCTCATAGGCATGCGCCCCGGCGTAGGTCTCGCCCAGCCAGATCCGGGCCACAAAGTCAGGGGTCTGGGATTCGTAGGTGTTGAAATAACGGTCCAGCGCCAGGAGCACAAAGACGTTTTCCTGGGTACTCCCCCAATGTCCCTTCTTCCGATGGGCCATTAAACCATTGACCAATTTCGGGATCAGGTCCGCATCCGGGCCGTCGGCGATGATCGCATCCAGCAGGATCGCATCCGTGCGTCGGTTCGACCCCAGCAGCAGATAGGTCTGATCATCATAAGCTGTGGTGAAATTCGCCGCCCCAGCTGTTTCGACGGCATGGTTATTGATGTAGAGGCGGATCTCATCCAGGTCGGCTGCAGCGCGGGGATCATCCAGGATGACCTGCCAGAGCCAGCCGATCGCATCATAGGTCAGGCCTTCAAGACCGGCCTCTTCTAGCAAGGCCAGCGCCTTGGCGGAGTCATTATCGCCCATCAGATCACGGACATAGAGCGCATAGGAACTCAAGGTTCTGCGGGTCTGCACGCTGTACCAATAGGGGTAGTAATTCTCAATATTGACCAGGTAGCCGGAAAGCTGTTGCTGCATATTGGCGGGGACATCAAAACCCTTATCCATCGCACGCTGTAAAGCGTGCGCAGCATGGATGGTATTAAAGGGGATCGATTCCTGTCCGCGGCGCCAGTAGGGGAAACCCCCATCGTAATTCTGCATTCCCTGCAGGCGGGTCACATCGCGCTGGACGGCTGCCTCCATATCGACGGCGGAGGGCAGCCCCTCAGCCTCGAAGGCCGTTAAAACGTCCCTCAGTGCAGCGATGCCCAGTACACGCGAACTGATCTGCTCGGTGCATTCAAAGGGATAGTTTGAAAGATAGAGGACCGCATCCGTCAGCGCCTGCAATGCTGTGGATGAGGTCTGGATCTCCAAACCGCCAAACTGCGGGAAGACATTCGGTGGTGACGCCACGGGCTGAGCGATCGCGCCAGAGTCGACCACGCCATAGGTTGCAAAGGCTTCGGTTGTGGCCGGGGTATAAACGGGCAACTCGACCGTGGCCGCATCGGCGAAACTTCCCGAGACTGCCCCGATCTGGAATTTGGCCAGACCCGCCATTTGGGTCTTCGCCGCGAAGCGGACTTCCACGCGGTCATTTGCGGGGACGGTTACACGCTGCCCTTGACCATCAGTAAATGTAATATTTGTCGCCTCGGCGACAACATCCACCTCGATCGGCTCATCGGTCTGGTTCTGGAGCAGGATCGGCAGCTCAAAGCTGTCGCCAAAGTTCAGGAAGCGCGGGGCAGAGGGACGGACCA
Source organism: Candidatus Desulfolinea nitratireducens (assembly GCA_014382535.1). Taxonomy (GTDB): domain Bacteria; phylum Chloroflexota; class Anaerolineae; order Anaerolineales; family Villigracilaceae; genus Desulfolinea; species Desulfolinea nitratireducens. Next base: position 2,139 of record JACNJN010000055.1, read on the forward strand.
TCAGCGGCAGACGTGCGGTCAGGTTTGCTTCGGCAGAACCGAATTGGTTCCCGCCAGCATCAACCGCCACGACCATTACGCGGTAGCGGGTCAGATTGTCGGGCACCTTGATCGAAATGGTCGCCTTACCAAGTGAATTGGTTTTTACTTCGGCGGCAAAGGTCGCCAGGGGGTTGAAATCACTCCGCACGGTGATCGGTGTATTTGCATCAGCTCCTCCACCTCTGCCAGCGTCATCCAGTTCCATCCTTTCTTCCATCGGGGCAGCCGCGGGAGCCTCCATCGCCAATTCAGGCATGGCTTCACCTTCTGAGACTGCGCCAAATGATTTGAAGGAATCAGCCGCAGCATTGGTTGCCATAGCCTGCAGTTCGCCGCCATCCTGTGCAGCACGTGCCAGGGCAAGCGGATCGGTCAGGACGATATTTGCCCGTCCATAAATGCTGCTCAGATCAGCAGGACGCTGGCTGTAAAAGGTGGAGATCGGGTCAGCCAGTTGATAATTCGTCAGCGCCAGGATAGCCTCATCGACAACGACGACGGCCATCTCGGCGCCTGAAACAGGTTCACCATTGGCATCTACCAGTTCAAGGGAGAGACTGGTCCTGCCGCCGGGTTCGACTTCGTCCTGAGCAAGAGAGGCCTTGAGTTCCAATGTACGGGATAGCGGTGGAATGCCAAGGTTCAGCGTTCCGGTCGCATAGGCCGGGCGGTCCGGTGCAGCTTCGATCGGTTCACCAAGATCGTCCACGCGCGGTGCGGAACCGACCGCATCCACCTGGATATTGAGATTGGGGATATGGGCCTCCTCGATCGGGACACGCAGGGTGGCCGTGCCTTCTGCGATCAGGAAACGTTCGGTATACAGGATCCCGCTCCGGCTGACAGTCAGCAAAACTTCGGCAGGCGTAAATGGAGTCTGGACAAGGATCTCTGCTACGTCGCCGGGCTGGTAAATTTCCTTATCAGGGATCAGGGTGAGCTCTTCCTGTTCTACTTCTCTGGAGGGCGGTCTTTCACCACCGCTGACCCAACGTGTCATTCGGCTCTGATTGGCCCGTCCCTGTTCATCATTGATCGTGGCAGTGATCTGATATCGACCGCCAACGGGTGTCTCGAATGAGCAATTGACAGGCTCAAGCGCAGAGTTAATTTCACATTTCTGAATATCCACCTCTTCCTCATGCCAGCCACCCTGCGATTTCCACTCAAGACGGGCGGCCTCGACCAGGATCGGACGGTCTGCAATCGCATTCCCATCCAGATCGGTAAGGATCAACTCAATTTCCAATGGCTCGCCGCGTTCAACAAAATAGCGTTCGCTGCGCATGCCGACATACACATCAGCCGGGTGCACAAGGAGGCTGGTGCCGCTCGTCCAGGCCTGACGATTGAGGTCCATCACGGTCGCTTCGGCAGTGATGCTCACAGGGCGGGAAGTCTCCCCTTCGTCCAGATCAAGGCGCAGATAATGGGTGCCCGTGGCATCGGTAAAACTGCTAAAACTCTCACCCTGCGAACCTTCCTGATAGCCAAAATCTTCATAGCTCCACCACCACCAGGGCGTCCAATAGCCAAAGCTGAAATCCGGCCAATTCGGCGGTGAATAATTAGTCTCTGTGGAATTGACCCACCAATTTGTTTCGGCATTGGGAAGAGCGCCGCCGGCAAAATATTTTGCTTCAACAGCCAGAATGGCATGGTCACCTGCAAAATAGGGTCCCACTGTTTCATTCCGCGCCGTGACTTCAAATTCCGGACGGCGGAATTCCTGGATCTGGAAGGAATGGTAATAATAGGTACTGTTGACAGAGCCAAGGCTGCCCTCAGCATACATCTCCAACTGGGCATAGCCCAGATTAACGCTTTCCGGTAACTCGAGCACAAAGTCGAAGCCGCCGAGCAAGTTGACATCCATGCGCCCCGTCGCCAATTCGTTTCCCTGTGGGCCGGTCAAGCGGTAATTGACTCCGGTCAGGGAATCACCAAAGAGACCAACATCCCCCAATTGCCCGCCGCCAACTTTCCGGATCCAGCCCTTGAGGTGGACTTCCTCGCCGGGTCTGTACATCTGTCGGTCATCATAGACAAACCAGCGCAGATCATCATAAACGCTTTGTCGGTGCCAGCCGCTTTCATCCCAATAATAGGAATTCTGCGGCAGCATCGCCAGGTCATCGCCCTTTTGTGCAGTCAGATAGGCTGCCCCTCCAGAGGGAAGGTCAAATTTGGCGACACCGTCTTCGCCAGTGGTGGCATTGATCTCGCTGGAATCGGCATTAATGTTAATTCCGGAGAGCGGTGATCCATCTTCGAGCGCGCTTGCCCACAGGACCATTTCGCTGTGGTCAGAAAAAGCATCCAGGCCGATCTTCGTCACCTGGGCCCAAACCTGGACCGTTTCCCAATAGCGTTCATTCTCAAAAATGCTGCTTGGTGGTTTGGCGACCACAATAAAATGTCCGTAGTCGCCCCTCATCACCTCACCCAGGTCAATATTCACCTCTGTCAGGGAATCGGTCCTGGTATCAAACTCCCGGACCTCATCCACAAGGAGTCGACCGGGCGGATTAGCGGGTTTGTCTGTCCACTGGTATTCATCCAGATAGGTCAGATATGCGGGCCAATCTGAAGGCTCGACGGCGTAGATCTGCAAATCCAGCTTTTTATAATTCATCAGATAAAGCGTGATCGCCGGATCGCTGGCAGCCGGATCAAGGGTGATAAAGCGTTCATCAGGGCCAACCAGGAAAGGCTCTGCCGAGCCGATCCGGAAGCGAAGTTGCTCATCGCGGCCAAGCTTTTGTCCGAAGACATCCACCACATCTTCATCGACCGTGACCAGATAGGTGGTCTGTCCCTCGGTCGCCCCGCTGATCTGGATCATATTTCCAGAAATATTCACCGAGGCCCCGGCAAGTTCCGGGGATATTTGGAGCATCCCCTCTTCAAAACTCTCCCCATCAATGGGATTATTAAATTCAATCGAAAGCGGCATCAGCGGACGACAATCTTCCGACCATGCGCAATGGTGATCTGTTATTTTAAGCGGTGCGTAAGTGTAAAAGGAATATGATTGCGCAGATTGGGTGACCAAGGGTCCCTCTGCCGAGGGAGTATTGGGGCCGATCGTGATGCTGATCTGAGAATCGACAGGCAGAGGCTCAAAGGCCCTGAATGCCAGCCAACGGCCTTCGTTGGCATTTTCGACCAATTGGCTGACGACATCATCTTCGGCGATCTCATTCTCATTGGCCAGCTTCACGCCAATCAGGTTATTATCAGCGGTGACCACGATCGTCTCCAGGACGCTGGCAGGGTCAATCCGCTGGTCAAAGGAGATGAAAAAGATCGGCTCCAATGGTTGGGGGTTGTAATAAGGATAACTGCGGACTATCGTCGGCGTGGGGGTGCTGAATTTATATTCCACGCTTTCAGCCAGGACCCCGCCAATCGCCGACTCGGTACCGGCAGGAATTACGACCTGATATTCGGTCGACATCGGCATCCGGTCGATCAGCTCGGAATCATATTGAAAATTAAGGGTCTTTGTTCCCAGCCAGCGCCAGGTCCCCGGTAGCGCCGGAAAGATCTGCACAGGCACTTCCCCGGCGGCGAGATCTTCAATGGTTGTCAGCGGCACCATCGGCTGGTTAAAGGTAATATTGACAAAAGGAGCGATCGGGATTTCGCCCTCAGGCGCGAATCGCAAAACCTCGAGCGGCCCGGCTTCAACAGCCACCGGTGCAGCTCCGCCTTCCGGCGGGAAGGCTTCTTCGATGGTCGCGCCCGGTCTTGGGGGCGGGATAACCTCATCAGGCAAATTGAAATCCACCTTGTCGGAGGGATCCGCGATCAGGGCGGGTAATCGCGCCAAAAGGGCCGTAAGCTCCTCATCTCCAAGCGGTGCGCCTTTCGTAAAAACGGAGGGGGCAACCACATCCGGCTGAGGCACGCCTTCACTTAACCGAAAGATCAGCGGTGTTTCTCCCTCCTCGTCCGGAGAAATGACACCCTCTGTCGAAACTCCCGTGGTATTCGGAAGGGGAAGCTCCGTCAAATTTGCACTTTGCTGATAACGATTTAGAAAGAAAATAGCTGCCCCCACAACTACTACCGTAATCAATATTGCTACAACGCTGATAGTTGATTTTTTGTCCTTGTTATTCATAATGATTCTCCTTTTAACATCTATATTTTATCTTGAAGCAATGACGCTTTCAATCGCCAATTAGTTCCCGATATCCATCACCTGTCCTCGCTTCGCTCGGACTCCCCTCTCCCGTTTCACAGGAGAGGGAAAGCTTTGCGTCTTCAACAATGAGACTTGGTGTTCTTTGCGTCTTGACGGTTCAAAAATGATAAGATTAACGCTATGAAAAACCTGACCCTTACTCCCCTCCCAGATGTCCCCCTGATCCACACAGGCGATGATCTCGCCAGGATCATTATAAATTCCTGTCAGCATGCCAACCTGCAGCTTCGGGATGGTGATATCCTCGTCCTTGCGCAAAAGATCGTCAGTAAAGCGGAGGGGCGTCTTGTTAATCTTGCAGATGTGGAGCCGAGTCCCCGCGCCCGTCAACTTGCTGAGGAAACCCTCAAAGACCCACGCGTCGTGGAGTTGATCCTGGGTGAAAGCAGGGAAATCATCCGCATCCGCCCAGGCTTAATCGTTGTTGAACATAAGCAGGGTTTCATCTGCGCAAACGCCGGAATCGATCATTCAAATGTAAATTCCCCTCTCCCGCGTGCGGGAGAGGGGCCAGGGGTAAGGGATGAATTTGCCCTCCTGCTCCCCGAGGATTCTGATCGCTCCGCTGCCAACCTTCGCCAAAAACTCGAAGAGGATAGCGGCGCTAAGATCGGCATCCTGATCATCGACTCGCATGGACGCGCCTGGCGGATGGGCACGGTCGGGATGTCGATCGGCATCTCGGGTTTCCCCGCACTTGTCGATTTACGCGGTGAGGACGATCTCTTTGGACGTGAGTTGAAGATCACTCAGGTCGGAGCAGCCGATGAGTTGGCGGCCGCTGCATCCCTGATGATGGGCCAGGCAAACGAGGCCCAGCCCATCATCCACGTGCGCGGATTTCCATATCCGCCAAGGGAAAGCAAGCTGAGTGAGTTATTACGACCCAAAGAGGAGGATCTCTTCCGATGAAAGAAATATTGGAAAAAGGGTTTTGGCAGGAAATGGCTGATCTGGTGGTCAGCAATCCCATCGTCATTGATCGACCCAGGGGAAAAGCCCATCCGAATTTCCCTGATTTGATCTATCCATTGGATTATGGCTATGTGGAGGGCACCCTTGCTGCCGATGGCGATGGGATTGATGTCTGGATTGGGCCGCTGGAAGGGCGTGCTCTTACAGGAATCTTATGCACCTATGATATAGTTGACCGCGATGCCGAGATCAAACTTTTGCTCGGTTGTCCAGACGATGAAGTGGGTGAGATCCTCAATTTCATTTCTGATGATATGTGCTATATGTACATGCCAAATCCAAAGGAAGAATAATGAATATTCCCGAAAGCTATCAAGATTTATTCAAAGATGAAGCCAAAGCCTATCTTTATCTTGCTACCATCATGCCTGACGGCACACCCCAGGTCACGCCAGTCTGGTTTAGCATGGACGAAAAATATCTCTTGATCAACACTGCCGAGGGCCGCACAAAAGATCTTAATATGCAGGCACGCCCAAACGTTGCCCTCGTTATCCAAGACCCCATCGATCCTTACCGATATGTACAAATTCGCGGCCAGGTCGCTGAACGCACCACAGAAGGTGCAGACGCGCATATCCACGCCCTCTCACAAAAATATCGCGGCAAAGCCTGGATCATTCCCCCTGGTGAAAAACGATTGCTTTTCAAAATCTCAATAGACAAGCTTAGCGGACGCTAAAGACACCGTCGCAATATTCCCATCGGGTTTTATGCCGATCAAGATGCTCACCCCGAAACGAAATGGATCTTGCACTTATTCGTGTATTTCGTGTCATTCGCATTATTCGTGATTTAGCTCTTTTTCGTGTAATTCGGAAAATTCGCATCATTCGTGACTTAGCTCTTTTTTTCTTTTCCGCTCCAGCTATCAATATCCAGTTTGAGCACTGCTGTTACTTTCAGGTCGGTATCTGTGGTGGCTTCGTAATCCACGTCCGGGCGCAACTCAGGGAAATGCTTATCCATCAGTAATTGCAGGCCATGTTTGGCTTCAGCGTTGTCTTCCACAATTGAAAGTCGTCCGAAAACCACCACGCCTTTATACATCACTCCGAAATTCATCGCCCGTTCAGCCAATATCCATTCGCCCATCTCACTGACATTTAAATTTGCCAGCGTTCCTTCGCCGATATCTTCAAAGGTGCGCCCCTTGCGGGCACCATGAAAATAGATGGCGTGCTTTTCCGGGTCGTAGGCAAAATTTCGCGCCACCGTAAATGGCTGACCATCCTTGCAGGTTGCCAGAACACCGTAGCCAGCGCGATCCAATAATGCAATAATCCAGTTTTTATCCGTGATCTCACGGTCGTGCCGTCTGATCGTGGTTAACGATTCGCCCATTTGAACTCCTTATAATATGATGAGGCGCAGATTATAATAGAGAATATGAACGATTTCCATCATTTCCTGCGGACGCGGCGTTCCGTCCGCCGCTTCAAACCTGACCCTGTACCTGCTTCCGTTGTGGACAGGATTCTCGCTACCGCGGTTCATGCCCCCTCTGCCCACAATCTGCAACCCTGGCGATTTGCAACAGTCCAGAAAAAAATAAATCGAAAAAAACTGGGCGAAGCTTTGACCAAGAAAATGCAAACCGATATGAGGGCTGATGGCACAGATCAAGCCGAGATAGATAAGCGTGTTATGATTTCCCTACGGCGGATTGATGAGGCCCCCCTGATAATTCTGCTCTGTCGCGATATGGATGCCATCCGCAAAGAAGAACCGGAAGAGGTAGAAATGGGGGTACAATCAGTTGCCATGGCAGGTCTTCAAATTCTCCTTGCGGCACATGCAGAAAGCCTGGGTGGAAACTGGATCTGTTGGCCACTCTATGCACAGAATGAAGCCCGTGATTCATTAAAATTGCCGGAAACCTGGCAGCCACAGGCAATGATCTTTCTAGGTTATGCTGATGAAACCCCAACAAAAGCTCTTCGTCAACCTGCTCAAAAACTCTTGATCGTCAAATAAGGGAATATATTCAACTATAACCATTCAATGACAATTTCCTCGGTTTTTGCTCCCCCAAAATTCGAAGGCGACGAAGAAAAAACCCGTCTGGCGATTACCCTTAATGCCGCATTATGGACGGGTATTCTGCTTACTGTTTTTGTCATCATAGGAAACTTCATCGGTGGAAAAATACCCATATATGCCAATCTCCTAAATCTTGTCTTCTTATTTGCGTGTTTTGCCATACGCTATCTCATGCAACAAGGCTTTATAAAACTGGCCAGCATGATCACATTAGTTCTTGGCATATTCTTGATCACAGCGGGAATAATGGGACTTGGTACGATCCGTACGCCAACCACGATGGCTTATATGCTGGTGATTATCATTGCCGGACTACAATTCGGAAGGCAGGGAGTACTTTACACAACCTTTTCCATTTCCCTTGTTCTTTTAGGCTTAATCCTTGCTGAACAAAACAACCTGCTTATCCAAGCGGATTACACTGTAGGAATAACACAGTGGATTTCATACACCATTCAATTCGGTTTGATCGGTAATCTAATTCTCGTTGCATTAAGGATGATCCAGCGCTATTTACATCGTGCCGAAGATGAAATAGAAAGACGTAAACGAGTCGAGGAAACTCTCCGGACTTTCTCTTATGCGATAAAGCACAATCCTGCGTCCATTATCATCACAGACCCGGATGGGAATATACAGGAAGTGAATCCAAAATTTGAAGAATTAACTGGATATAGATTTGATGAGGTTCGAGGAAAAAATCTACGCATATTAAAATCTGGCACTCATTCCAAAATGTTTTATGAAGATCTTTGGAGTACCATTACCTCTGGAAAAGAATGGCACGGCACATTTCATAACAAAAAGAAAAATGGAGACCTGTATTGGGAGAAAGCATCCATCTCACCTGTTTTTGACGACTCAGGGGCCGTTACACAATATATCGCCGTAAAAGAAGATATTACCGAGCAAAAAATTGCAGATGAGGCACAAAAAATAGCTCATCAAAAACTGGAGGCACAATTCAAAGAGATCAATGAATTGCATTCCTCGCTACGTAGACAAGCTTTACGCGACCCTCTTACAGAATTATATAATCGCCGATATATGGATGAAGCGTTATCGCGGGAAATTGCAAGGGCGAAACGGGAAGACTATCCCATTACAATTGTTTTGATCGACCTGGACTTCTTGAAGAATTTTAATGATGCAGGCGGGCACGCCACTGGTGATCGCGCTTTGCGTAGCCTGGCAGGATTGCTCACAAAGTCCTCTCGACTGGAGGACATCGTTTGCCGTTTCGGAGGAGATGAATTTATCGTCATATTACCCAATACTACTGGCGAGAATGCGCTCATACGTACAAGTCAATGGCACGAAGAACTAAAAGAATTTACATTACTCCATCGTAAAAACCAAATCCTGCGCATCACCTTTTCAGCAGGGATTGCCACCTTTCCTGCCCATGGCCAGACTGTTGAGGGGGTCCTCAAGTCTGCCGATTCGGCCCTTTATCGCGCAAAAAAGAATGGTCGCAACCGCACTGAGTTATTCTCTCTGAAAGAAGAATAAGGGTATATGAAAATTATTGCGTTAGCAGGAGGTGTGGGTGGCGCAAAACTGGCCCATGGATTAGCCCAGATTATTTTGCCCGAAAACCTGACCATCATCGTCAACACCGGTGATGATTTCGAACATCTGGGCCTGTCCATCTCGCCCGATCTGGATACTGTCTGTTATACCCTGGCGGGATTGGAAAATCCCCTTACGGGTTGGGGGCGGCTGGATGAAAGCTGGCAGGTTTTCGATAATGTTGCCATGCTTGGCGGTCCTGATTGGTTTCGCCTCGGTGACCGCGATCTTGGCACCCACCTGGAGCGGACGCGTCGCCTTCGGAATGGCGATTCTCTTTCGCAGATCACAAATGATTTTTGCAAGGCATGGGGTGTAGGGCATTCCATTTTGCCGATGACAGATGATTCCCTGCATACAATTGTAAACACAGAGGGGCAGGGAGAGCTTTCTTTTCAGGAATATTTTGTCCATCAGGGCTGCGAGCCAACCGTAACTGGATTTCGCTTTGAGGGCGCCGAGAATGCCCTCCCTGCTCCAGGGGTTATCGAAGCTATCGCAAACGCAGATGCGGTGGTCTTTTGCCCATCCAACCCCTGGGTAAGTATTGATCCAATTTTGGCGGTAGCAGGTATAAAATCAGCATGTAAATCGAAGCCGATCATCGCAGTTTCCCCAATTATCGGAGGGAAAGCGCTCAAAGGTCCAGCTGCAAAAATGTATTTAGAGCTGGGCATTCAGCCATCCGTTTTGGCCATAGCAGAGCATTATCAGGAAATTCTAAGCGGTTTGGTTTTCGATCAAATCGACGCAGAAACAGAGCCAGCAATCAAGGCTTTGGGATTGAAGACTTTCGTCACTGATACGATCATGCAAGATGCAAAAGGACGATATCGTCTTGCCAAAGATGTGTTAGACTTTGTGAACATTATTTTCTGAAAGGAATTTCATGACTATTTGGGCAATCGTGCCTGTAAAGCCTTTACGACGTGGAAAATCACGTTTAGCTGGAACCCTAACCGAAGATGAGCGGACGGAACTGAACCGTCAACTTCTTGCACATACACTGGAAATCCTTAAAAACACCCCCGAAATTGAACAAACTCTGGTAATTAGCCGCGACCCGCAGGCTCTGGCTGTGGCTCGTGACTTTGACGCACGCACTGTTCTTGAAGATGGCTCTCCGCATCTAAACACCGCACTCGAACGAGCCACAGTAGTAGCCAAGGTCTATGCGACCAGCGGGGTATTAGTCCTGCCTGCTGATTTGCCACTGATCTCCCAGGAAGATATTCAAAAGCTGGTTTCTGTTGCCAACAAACATGAACGCGTAGTGGTCATCACACCTGATCGCCATAAACAGGGAACAAACGCCCTGCTCATTTCACCCGCCGGCATAATCGAGTATGATTTTGGCCCAAATTCATTTAGCAGACATTGCGAACGTGCCATAAAGGCTGGAGCGCGCCTGGAAATTTGCACACTCCCATCCATAGAGTTGGATCTTGATTTGCCTGAAGATCTTGAACTTGTAGCTGAAAAGATTAATTTTAAAATATAATTCACCCCAATTACTGAAATAAATTCATTACAGGAGGTTTTCCCATGACAGAACGAGTAGCACTTTATTTACAGGATTCTCATGATCTGCGAGACGGACTGGACTACGCCCGCTATGCAGAAGAAAAAGGTTTCGAGGCTGTTTGGCAGGCTGAATCACGACTGGTACGTGATGCAATTGTCCCGATGGCCGCCTATGCCGCAGTAACCGAAAGAATTGATATTGGCTCGGGCGTGATCAACAACTGGACACGCAATATTGGTTTGCTTGCAGCCACATTTTTGACGCTTGACGACCTCGCACCGGGACGCATGATCTGCGGGATCGGCGCCTGGTGGGATCCCCTGGCAGCGAACGTCGGCATCGAAAGGCGTAAACCGCTAAAAGCCATGCGCGAGACCATTGAAGTGTTGCGCCCATTGCTGGCCCTGGAACGAGTCACCTATCATGGTGAATTCCATCATGTTGATAATATCGAATTGGATGTTGTGCATGGCCGCCGCGAGCCGCGTGATGTTCGCATCATGATCGGGGCAACTGGCCCCAAGATGATGGAGATGACGGGCGAAATTGCCGACGGCGCCGTGCTGAATTACTGCGTCCCGCCGGAATATAATGATAAGGCAATGGACTTGCTCGCTGCTGGTGCCAAGAAAGCTGGCCGCAGCATCGATGATATTGATCGTCCGCAATTGATCGTCTGCTCCGTTGATGAAGATCACGATAAGGCAATTGAATACACGAAAGAACTGCTCTGTCAATATCTTGCCCAGCAACCCCATATTGCCAAAGCCTCAGGGGTATCCAACGACGTGATCGCAGAAATTCAATCCACTTTGGGCTGGCCAGCGACAAAAGAACAGATCAACAAAGCCAAACACCTTGTTCCCGTTGAGTTGGTGCACAAGATCACAGCATCGGGCACCCCGGACGAAGCACGCGCCAAAGTTGCGGAGTATACCAAACGCGGTGCAACCTGCCCGATTTTGTATCCCGTTGGCGGAAATTTCAAACTACTGATCGATACTTTCGCACAAAATTAAACTCCCACTGTACGAGGAAATGCGCTCTGGTCACTGAACATCTTCCTGGTAACCAGAGCGCATTTTTCTTTAAATCAAACAATATTGTATAATTTCAATCGGAATTGATATGTAAGCGATGATTCAAAGGAAGAAATAAAATGATCCCGAAATTAAAATTTGGACAAACCGGACACCTGAGCACTCGCATCATTTTCGGAGCTGCTGCACTAGGACAGGTCACACAAAAAGAGGCAGATAATACACTTGATCTGCTTTTGAAATATGGCATCAACCATATTGACACCGCAGCATCCTATGGAGATGCAGAACTACGCATTGGCCCCTGGATGAAAGATCATCGTAAGGATTTTTTTCTGGCAACAAAGACTGAGAAACGTACTTACCAGGAAGCAAGAGATGAGTTACGCCGTTCACTTGAACGACTGCAGGTTGATTTCGTTGATCTGTGGCAGATGCATTTCCTCGTCAATGAGGAAGAATGGCAAACAGCAATGAGCCCCGGTGGAGCTCTTGAGGCGTTTATCGAAGCCCGTGAACAAGGGCTTGTTCGCTATCTTGGCGTTACGGGACATGATCTTCAGGTATGCGATTTTCACAAACGAAGCCTGGAACGTTTTCCTTTCGATTCGGTCTTGCTGCCCTATAACCCACAGTTGATGGGGGAGCCGAATTATGCCTCAGAATTTGAGTCACTGACCGCTCTATGTCAGGAGCGAAAAATTGCAGTGCAAACGATCAAATCCCTATCCAGCGGACCATGGAAAGATCACAAACCTACGCGGGCCACCTGGTATAAACCACTGGAAAGACAGGATCATATCGATACGCTCGTTCATTGGGTGCTTAGCCGACCGAATGTTTTCTTGAATTCTGTTGGTGATATATATCTTTTACCGAAAGTCCTCGATGCAGCCAGCCGATTCAATGAGACTATGAAGCAATCTGATTTTGAAAACAGGATATCGAAAATAAACATAGTGCCACTCTTTATGTAAATAAATTTGAAAAATCTTCAAAATTCCTATCCCCGCCGCAAGCGGACGGGGTATTACGGAATTTTGCCCCTACGGGTACAGATTTTTCTTAAAGCTCGGAACCCACGTAGCAAGCTACGGGGTATTCAGAGAAGAATAAATTTATCTTTGAGGAGAATAAAAAATGACAATCTCACATAAAAGACTTGGAAAACATGGCGTGCTGGTCAGCAATCTTTGTCTTGGCACAATGAATTTCGGATGGCACACAACTGAAGAAGATAGCTTCGCGATCATGGACCGCGCTTTGGAGCTAGGGGTGAATTTCTTCGACACCGCTGATGTTTATGGCTGGACTGTTGAACACGGTTTGACGGAAGAAATTATCGGACGCTGGTTCGCCCAAGGTGGCGGACGTCGGGATGCTGTTGTGCTGGCAACCAAGGTTTATAACCCCGTAGATCGTAAAGCTAATTTAGCGGAAGTCAACAGTGATGGTCGCAGCCTGAGTGCTTATAAAATTCGTAAACATGCTGAAGGCAGCCTTAAGCGCTTACAAACCGACTGGATCGACCTCTACCAAATGCACCATGTCGACCATGAATGCCCCTGGGATGAAACCTGGCAAGCCTTCGATGCTTTGGTCAAGCAAGGGAAAGTGGTCTATGTAGGCTCCAGTAATTTCGCCGGGTGGGATATCGCGACTGCCTGCCAGGAAGCCTCCAAACGTAGCCTGATGGGGTTGGTCAGTGAGCAGAGTATTTATCATCTCGATAACCGGATGATCGAATTGGAAGTCATCCCTGCCTGCCGGGAGTATGGGCTTGGCCTGATCCCCTGGAGTCCGCTGGGTGGTGGGCTTTTGGGTGGCGCGCTGGAAAAATTCAATACCGGTCGGCGGAAGGATAAAGAATTCACCAAACAAGTTGAAGAGAAACGCGATCAACTTGAAAAATATGAATCCCTTTGCAAAGAGATTGGTCTGCCCCCAGGGGAGGTTGCCCTGGCCTGGTTAATCAGCAACCCTGTCGTCACAGCCCCCATCATTGGACCGAGAACCATCGAACAGCTTGAGAGCGCCGTTCGTGCTGCCAGCATCGAACTTGACGATGATACGCTCAAAAAACTGGATGAAATCTTCCCCGGACCTGGTGGTGAAGCCCCAATGGCCTACGCCTGGTAGAGTTACTCCCCAAGATTCGAGGACTGAATGCAGATCAATAGTGCCCTCTTTTTAGAGGGCGCTATTCATTATCATAACTCTTTGCAAATATTTTTAGATTGCTATGCTATACTCCGTCGGAATGAAACCTAATCTCTTTGACCAATGTGTCACCTTTCTGCGCACAGATAATCTGGATCGCACCACACAATTCTACGAAGGGATCCTTGAGCTTCCGATGGTTCGCGATCAGGGAACTTGTCGGATTTATAAAAGCTGTGCAAATAGTTACCTCGGTTTTTGTACGCATGATGAAGCTCCCCACGCTGAAGGGATCATCCTGACCCTCGTCAGTGATGATGTTGCTCGCTGGTATCAGAGACTTAAGAAAAAAGGTGTGGAAATCACTGCGCCACCATTGTATAATCCAAAATATCAGATCTATCATTTTTTCTTCAAAGACCCTAATGACTACACGCTGGAAATACAATCTTTTGATGCCCCATTGGAGTGATGAATGAGCAAAATAAAACAACCAAATTCAAAAATGTGCTTTGTCTGCGGACTAGAAAATCCAGTTGGTTTAAAACTGAATATCTATCAGATAGAACCCGGCGTGATCGAAGCGATCTATATCGCACCAGACCATTTCCAGGGCTACCCTGGTGTACTCCACGGTGGGATCGTGGCCACCATGCTTGATGAAATGAGCGGTCGTGCCCTCATGGGAGATCCATCTGAACCTCGTTTCATGTACACCGGCAAGATTGAAGTCAAATATAGGGGCAATGTACCGATCAACGTTCCACTGCGCATTGTCGGAAAGGCCGGAAAGTCCAAAAAACGGACTGCTGAGGGCTGGGCCGGGATTTATGGTCCGGACGGGAAATTACTCGCTGAAGCCTCCACCCTTTTATTCAACGTTCCTGACGAAACCCTGGATTCTGCAAATCTTGAAGAATTGGGCTGGAAAGTTTATCCGGATTAGTCAAATGGTCTGATTGGTCTATTGGTCGAACTGGTCAAAATCATCGTCAAATCAGTCAGCTTGTCTTGTATAATAAGGCCATGTCAACTATTGCCTACTAAATGACTTCTGGCTAAATTTGGCCGCTTTCTCGGCTATGCAAAACGCTCAGCCTCCGAAGTGCAATCTCAACTGTACACAGCTTTCGACCAAAAATGTATTCCCAATAAATTCTTCAACGAAGCCTATGAAAAGGCTTAAATCACAAATAAACAAACCAATGTTTTATTGGATATTTGAAAAAATCAAGAACAAGAACTGTCCGTGAAAAAAGAGAACCATATGCACTCGACATTCCTGACCAATCGGACTAGTAGACCATCTGAACTAAGGACAAAAAAATGATTATTCAATACCATCGGCCCAAAACCTTGACCGAAGCCCTGACCCTGATCTCCCAACCAAAGACCTATCCCCTCGGCGGAGGGATCAAGCTGACTCAATTCAGCGAGGAAGAATATGCTGTCGTTGACCTCCAAGCTCTTGGGCTGAATAATATCCAGCAAAAAGGCAATGCGCTTGATATTGGAGCAACCTCTACATTGCAAAGCCTGCTTGATTCGCTCCACACACCCGAGGCTCTGAAAAAAGCCATTCAGCACGAAGCAAGTCAAAACACACGGAATAGTGCAACGATTGCTGGGACGCTCGTCGCATCCGATGGGCGCTCTCCATTCGCAATGATGATGATGGGTTTGGACGCAAAAGTTAGCCTAAGCCATTCTGAAAAAGAGACTGAAAGCGTTCAACTTGGCGATTTGCTGCCCTTACGCGAAGAAATGCTTGAAAATAAGCTGATAACACAGGTCAGCATTCCCAAAAATATCAATGCAGCCTACGAATATGTTGCTCGCACAAAAGCTGATAAACCAATCGTCTGTGTGGCGCTGGCACAATGGGCCGGTGGACGCACACGGCTCGTCATTGGTGGCTGGGGCACATCCCCCTCCCTGGCGATGGACGGAAAAGGGGCTGAGGGTACTGAAGCCGCTGCTAAAAACGCCTGCCATGACGCGACAGATGCCTGGGGCTCGGCAGAATACAGGCAGGACGTGGCCGCAACCCTTGCCCAGCGTTGCCTCGCGCAAATCGCCTAAGTTATTTCTCATAAAATTAGATCGCACGGAGACCCGATGACAACCATTCATGGTTTTGAATTGATTAAAGAGCAAGATATTCCCGAAATGAACACCAGGGCACGGCACTTTCGCCATGTGAAAACCGGCGCTGGGTTACTCTCTCTGGAAAACGGTGACGAAAATAAAGTATTCAGCATTAACTTCCGCACGCCGCCTAAATCATCCAATGGTATTGCCCATATTCTCGAACACTCCGTTCTGGCCGGGTCAAAAAAATATCCCGTTAAAGAACCTTTTGTTGAGCTACTCAAAGGATCATTGCAAACCTTTGTCAATGCCTTCACCGGCTCCGATGTAACTTTCTATCCCTGCGCCAGTCAAAACCTGCAGGATTTCTACAACCTGATCGATGTCTACGTAGATGCGGCACTTCACCCCCTCCTCCAGGAACATATTCTCAACCAGGAAGGTTGGCACTACGAACTGGAGGAACCTGAAAAACCGATCATATACAAAGGCGTCGTTTTCAATGAAATGAAGGGCGCCTATTCTGACCCCAATCGCATTCTGAGCAACGAATCCCAATTCTCGCTCTTTCCGGGTCACATCTACGCGCTGTCTTCCGGTGGAGATCCCAAAGTGATCCCCGATTTGACTTATGAGGAATTCATTGGATTCCACAAGGCTTTTTATCACCCTTCGAATTCACGGATCGTTTTCTACGGGGATGATGATCCTGATGAGCGATTGCGGCGGATGGATTCGTATCTAGCGGATTTTGAGCTTGCTCCCGCGCAATCAGAGGTTCCTCTGCACCCGATCAGCGACACCCCGCAGAAGAGTACCGTCCCCTATGCCGCCAGCGATGCTGAAGCAAAAAGCTACCTGACCCTGAACTGGTTACTCCCCGAACAGGGCAATGCGGAAACATCATTGGCCTTCGGCATTCTTGCTCATATTCTCTTGGGAAGTCCGGCCTCCCCACTCCGTAAAACCTTGATCGAATCTGGTCTTGGCGAAGACCTGGCCGGGATTGGCCTTGAAGATGACATCCGCCAAATGTATTTCTCAACCGGTTTAAAAGGGATCAACAAAAAGGACGCAGATAAAGTCGCGAAACTCATCGAAAAAACCCTGGCAGATTTGGCTACCAAGGGTATTGATCCGGATACCATTGCAGCCTCATTAAATACGGTTGAATTCCGTTTACGTGAGAACAATACTGGCGGCTTCCCGCGCGGCATAAGCGCCATGATGCGGGCAATGAAATTCTGGCTTTATGATTATGATCCCATTGCGCCGTTGGCATTTGAAATCCCCTTGAACGCGATCAAAGCGCGGCTGGATGCCGGCGAGAAATATTTCGAAGACCTGATCCAAACTCATTTTGTCGGGAACAAGCACAAGTCACGAATATTGCTCATCCCGGATACTGAGCTAAACCAGCGCGATGAAACTGCCGAACGCAAAAAACTGGCATCCATCCAAAAAGAAATGTCCCCGGAACAGATCGAAGAAGTCATCCGTGCAACAAAAGAACTAATCGAGATCCAAAATACTCCGGATTCGCCGGAGGCGCTGGCTACCCTGCCGATGCTAAAACACGAAGACCTGGACAAGTTGCAGAAGGAAATCCCCTTGTCTGAAGAAACGCTTCACGATACGATCGTATTGCATCATGATCTTTCTACCAACGGCATTCTTTATATGGACATGGGTTTTGACCTGCATTCCATCCCAGAAGACTTGCTTCCATACACACCTCTGCTTGGACGTGCTCTGTTTGAGATGGGCACTGATACACAGGATTTTGTCAAACTTTCACAACGGATAGGACGAGACACCGGCGGTATTTATCCGGATATTTTCACCTCCACAATTTGGGAAAGTAACTTAAGCGCGGCCTATCTCTTTTTGCGTGGCAAATCAACTGTTGATCAGGCTGAAAAGCTCTCAGGTATTTTCCAGGATGTTTTGTTGAAAACCAACCTGGACGATGCCGAACGCTTCAAGCAAATTGTGCTGGAAGAAAAAGCGGGAATTGAATCGGCATTGATCCCATCGGGGCACATGGTTGTCAACGGTCGGCTGACCTCCAAATTTCATGAGGCAGGATGGCTGGCAGAAAAAATGGAAGGACTTGATTTTCTATTCTTTTTGCGCGAACTGGCTGAAAAAATTGACGGAGATTGGAGTGGCGTTTTAGCAAACCTGGAATTGGTCCGTGAGTTGCTGATCAATCAAAACAACCTTCTAATCAATATCACCTGTGAAAAAAATGACTGGCGAAAAATTCAGCCAATGATCAGCGGAGTGATAAGAACACTGCCCAAAATCGAAATACGTCGCGCAAAATGGTCCCCAGAATTCAGCAATAAGAATGAAGGTCTAACCATTCCGGCACAAGTCAATTACGTTGGGAAAGGCGCAAATTTATTCTACCTTGGGTATAACCTGAGCGGTTCAGTCGCGGCAATCACACGCTATCTGGGCATGACCTGGCTCTGGGAAAAGGTCCGCGTCCAGGGTGGCGCATACGGCGGATTCTCGGTATTTGACATGAAATCGGGCTTATTCAGTTATTTATCCTACCGCGACCCAAATCTGCTCTCCACGCTGGAAAATTACGATGGCACCGCTCAATTCCTGGAGGAGCTGGAACTTAGTGACGAAGAGCTGGCCAAGATCATTATCGGCGCGATTGGCGGATTGGACGCCTATCGTCTGCCTGATGCAAAGGGATATACCTCCATGTCGCGATATCTGACTCAAATCAGTGATGAATTCCTCCAGCAATACCGAAACGAAGTCCTGGCGACAACACAAAAGGACTTCAAAGACTTTGCCAATTCGCTCAGCAAGATCAAAAGGTCAGGGCAGATCGTTGTGCTTGGTTCCGAAGGCGCGATCAAAGAAGCGAATGAAACGCTTGGCAAAGATGGACTTAGTATTATCAAGGTGATGTAGTTGCGACTCCCAATCAACACCATCCTGCTCGGCGACGCAATTGAGAGCCTGAATTCTCTCCCAGAGAACTCGGTTGATTTGATCTTCGCCGATCCTCCCTATAATCTGCAATTGGAGAAGGATTTATGGCGACCGAATATGACCAAGGTCGACGCGGTGGATGATGACTGGGATCAGTTCAACTCTTTTGAAGAATATGATCAATTCACTATAGCGTGGTTGACTGCAGCTCGACGTGTGCTAAAGGACACAGGCACAATCTGGGTGATCGGCTCGTACCATAATATTTATCGGGTTGGAACGATCTTACAAGATCTGGGCTACTGGATCCTGAACGATATCCTTTGGATCAAGACCAATCCCATGCCCAATTTTCGTGGTGTACGTTTTGCCAACGCCCATGAAACCTTAATATGGGCGCAAAAGAAAAAGGGTGAAAAATACACCTTCAATCACCACGCGATGAAGGGATTGAACGACGATAAGCAAATGCGCTCCGATTGGGTCATCCCCCTTTGTACCGGGAAAGACCGCATCAAGGTCAATGGCAAAAAAGCCCATGCCACCCAAAAGCCCGAATCCTTGCTTTATCGGGTGATTTCATCCTCATCAAAACCGGGGGACATAGTTCTCGATCCTTTCTTTGGCAGCGGGACAACCGGGGCAGTTGCCAGGAAGATGCATCGCAATTGGATCGGCATCGAGCGAGATGAAAGCTATGTCAAAATTGCACGGGCTCGTATAGACGCAATCCCCCAGACTGATTACGATGAAGATGTCTATTTGGCGGGTGTAAAAAAAACAGAGCCGCGTATTCCTTTTGGCATGCTGCTTGAAAACGGTAGCCTGAATCCCGGCGAGCGTCTCTGGTTTGGAGAGCGGAGCAATATCCACGCCACGATCCTGGCAAATGGACATATCCAAAGCGGCGAGAATGTCGGTTCGATTCATAAACTTGGGAAGGATCTCAAAAATGCCCCCTGTAATGGCTGGGATCATTGGTATTACGAGAAAAATGGCGAAAGAAAAAAGATCGATGAGTTACGAAAAGAAATTCGTCGGGAAATGAAAAGGATACTCCCCTCATCCTAACCTTCTCCCCCTGGAGAGAAGGGATTTGTTCCCTCTCCCTTTCAGGGAGAGGGCCAGGGTGAGGGTGAAATCATCGCGAGAAATAATAACAACATGAATGAAAAACGCCACCGTATCCATCCAATCATTCGGCAACGTTCACGCGAGTTACGTCAACCACAAACGCCATCGGAAAAAACGCTCTGGCAACATTTACGCAACAGAAAATCAGGCTACAAATTTCGTCGCCAGCATCCGATCGCTCGTTTTATTATCGATTTTTACTGTGCAGAAACAAAGCTATGTATTGAACTCGACGGAAGCCAACATTTTGAACCTGAGCAATTAGCATATGATCGTGCACGCACAGATTATCTGGAAGAGCTTGGATATACAGTTATCCGATTTCAAAACCATGAAGTAGAAGAAAGTCTTAACCAAGTATTAGAAAAAATACGACAATTTTGCAAAGAAAGCTAATTATCAAAAGACCAAGGACCCTAGCCCCTTTCCTTATAGGAAAGGGGCTAGGGGAGAGGTAAAAAGGAGCAATCATGAACGTTCAACTACTTATTAATGGAAAATCGTTTGAAGCCAGCATTCTTCCCGGTGAAACAGCACTGACTACCTTACGTAAATTAGGCTTCCACAGCATCAAATTCGGCGACGAGCATGGTCTGACCGGCGCTGACACGATCTTATTGGATGGCAAGCCGATCAATGCCGGAATGATACTGACAGCCCAGATCGAGGGGCATGAAATTGCGACGCTGGAAGCACTTGGTGAACATCCTGATCAGGGCTGGAAAAAGACAGATGGATTACATCCCTTGCAACAGGCCTTTATTGAAACCGGCGCAATTCAGTGTGGATATTGCACACCCGGGCAAATACTGGCGGCGAAATCGCTCCTGGATGGCAAGCCTGCTCCCACCGAAGAAGAGGTGCGCTCAGCCCTGAACGGAGTCCTGTGTCGCTGTACCGGTTACGTGAAACCCGTTCAAGCGGTGATGCGAGCAGGTGCAGTCATGCGCGGCGAGGCAGTCGATCCCCTGAACGGAGAAGGTCTTTGGTTCGACACTACCACCACCGCCGATGATATCCCTGAGTTGGATGATAGCCCCTCCACGCAGACACAGGTGACCCCAAAAGTTATTCTGAGTGATAAAAAATCGACTTATCAGGTCGTTGGTAAATCTGAGCCAAAGGTGGATGCCATCAAGCTCTCGCAGGGCAAATCTGCCTTCGTGGCGGATATCGAAATGCGCGGGTTGTTGCATGCCAAGGTACTGAAATCGCCTTTGGCGCACGCCCGCATCAAAAAAATCGATGCCAGCAAAGCCCGCGCCTTTCCCGGAGTTGTGGCTGTCCTGACCCATGAGGATATCCCCCGAGTTGTCTGGTCAACGGCCGGGCAATCTGATCCCATCCCCGGACCGCTGGACACTTTTTCGCTGGATAAAAAAGTTCGTTTTGTTGGAGACAGGGTCGCATTTGTCGCCGCCGAAACGCCCGAGATCGCCGAGCAGGCCCTTCGTCTGATCGAGGTCGAATACGAGGAACTCCCCATCCTGCTGGATATCGAAGAGGCGATGAAGCCCGGCGCTCCGATCCTGCACGACGAACCTGAATATGTGGATTTTGCCGATTCAGATGCATCCAAAAATTTGGCGGCTGAAATCCGGATCGATATTGGCGATGTTGAAAAAGGATTCTCTGAAGCGGATCAGGTCTTCGAGGCCGTTTACGAGGTTCCTAAAGTACAACAAGCCCACATCGAGCCGCATGTTGTCATCACCTATTGGGACGAGGATGATCGTTTGGTTATCCGCACCAGCACACAGGTTCCCTTCCATG
>JACNJN010000219.1 GCA_014382535.1 Candidatus Desulfolinea nitratireducens
TAGCAATACCAGGGAAAAGATCAGGAGGAAAATGCAGGGTTATCGTTCATTGCCTGAGTATTTATTGGACGGTGTGGGCGCTTTGGCACGCAATCTGACCAGATTTCCGAAGACAAAAAGAGAATCCTTCTTGCCTAAAGACGCAACAGCAGAAAACGACGAGATACCATCTTATTGGGTGAATGGACTGATCATCATGCTCCTAACTTTTTTGGTTGGCTGGCTAACCTCCCTGATTTTGCAGGAATCTCTCTCTGAAGAAGAGTTATGGCTAAGTATATGGGCAGCAGGGGCGGGTGCTTTGGCCCTTGTCGCCAGCAAAGCCAATATGCGCCTTTTTCTAAAAACCTTTCGTGGGCCAATCTTAGAGAAAGTTCAATCGGCAGCAGATGCAGATGATTTGGGAAACTGGCTGGAGAGTAATTTTATCGCCTGGAAACCCTTATTGGTTGGTCTGATATTTGGACCGGGGCTGGCTTTTATTCTATATAAAAACTGGCAGATAAATACTTCAGCTACTATGCATATTGGCCCAATCGTCGTCGTTGTATTGGCTTGTATTCAATCTGTCTGGGTGGCATATTACTTGCTTCCTTTTTACGTCGAATTACCTTCCCGTCTTAGCCGCTACAAATTTGATCTATATACTACCGACCCTAGCAGCTCAGAAGTAATCGGGCGTCTTTCAAAGCTATTGACTTCGATCATGTATATCACCATCGCTTATATTGTTCTTTTGACCATTGGCTTGACCGAGATCAATGTTTTGGATGTGAATATGAACCTGGACGCGGCTGTTGTCTTTGCTGTTTTTGTCTGGGCGCCAACTGTACTGCTCTATGCGGCAGGACAAATGCATATTTCTGACGTAATCTCAAAGGCAAAATGGGATGTTCTGAATGAGGTGCAAACAAAAATTGAATCGCTTTACGCAATTGATGATATCCCCCAAAAGGAAACCCTGGAACGCCTGGAAAGATTAATGGATCATCACGACCGTATTAAGAATACTCCCAATTCAGCGTTGAATTTCCGGTCTGGATTGAATTTCCTGAATTCTTTGCTCTTGCCTGTGCTTGCTTTTTTACTTGCTAATATTGGTGATTTGATCGAATGGATCAAGTAGATTTTGGCAAGTATTTTGTAGAGAGGCGGCCAAATGGCCGCCCTTTTTCATCCTAAACCCAGGGTTTTCCGCAGTAGAAAAACGCTCACTGCACCAATCGCCCACACACCATATCCTGATAATAATATTCCGCTGAGTTTCATCCCGGCACGGGAGGCGATCCAGGCAGCAACCATGAAAAAAAATGTTGGAATAAATCCAAAGATCATACTCAGACTGAATTGGGATGTTGCAGTTTTATCGCCACTGGCAGAGGTGTAGACAATCCATAATGCGAGCGCAGCAGTCAGAGGCATCGTGGCAGTAATCGCTGCGATAACCTTACTCTGCTTCTCGAGGATCGCTACGATTATGATAATGACAACAGACAGAATAACCGGGAGGATATCTTGTGATTTCATGAGGGGAATTATAAAGGTTTTTTAGCAACGATGATACAGAAATGGAAGGAAGTTTTTGCGAGAAAAGAAAAAGTCTCCCATAATTCCACGAGAGACTTTTGACCTACTTGTTTTTCTAAACCTTATGCCAAAGGTTCTTCCCAACTGCCTTGAAATGCGATTTCTTCAAGGGGCTTGCGAATACGCGGTGCGCTTTCTCTTTCTTGCAGCTTTTCCGGAAGACCGGATATATCTCCCAGGTAACCAAAAGCGATCACAGTAAGTGGCGCATATTCATCGGGGATATCAAATGCCGCTTGAGCCTGATCCTTGGAAAAGCCGGCCATCACGTGAGCGTAGAGGTCCATCGCTGAGGCCTGGACGATCATCTGCGCTGTGGCAAGCCCCAGATCATGCCAGGCATATCGTTGGATTCCGCGCTCCCCCTCTTCCTGGGTGACTGCAAGGATCAACAAGGGCGCATTTTCCGCCCAAATCCGATTACCCTCTGAAAGCGAGGCTGCAATTTTTTGATGGGTTTCATCGCCTTTTTGCCCAAGAATAAAACGCCAGGGCTGGGAGTTGCTTGAGGAAGGCGCCCAGCGAGCCGCCTCCAACAGGTGGATAATCGTGTCTTTGCTGATCCCCCGATCAGGGTCAAAAGCGCGTGGGCTGCGCCGATTGGCAATGGTTGGTTCTAATTTAATTTCTGATACTTTCATTCTGAAAACTCCTTCAGATAAATATTCTACTTAATTTCCTATATCAAAAGACGAGGTACCGTTGAAACACCTTACCCAGGAAATAGGGGAGAAAAAAACCTCCTGCCAAACGGCGGGAGGTTTAAGCTTCTTTTCTGCTTTGACAGATTTATCTGCGTCGCCGTCCAGTGAGCAAGCTGGCATAGTAAAGCAATTGCAGGAGAGATGTGACCAATGCCGCAACGTAAGTCAGCGCCGCCGCATTGAGGACGTTATTCACACCACGTCGTTCTTCCCCGGTTTGAATAATACCAGTTTCAGCAAGGAGACGTTTGGCACGGGCGGAGGCATTGAATTCAACAGGCAAGGTCATCAAGGCAAAGAGGGCACCACCTGCAAAAAAGGCCACACCCAGCCAGGCGACATTGATCCAATTCAATAAGAGTCCGGCCATGATCAAAATCCAGCCAAGGTTGGAGCCGATATTAACCATCGGCACCATCGCGGAGCGTATCTGCAAGGGAAAGTATCCTTCAGCATCTTGTTGTGCATGTCCCAGTTCGTGAGCAGCAATCGCCAGCGAGGCAACCGATGCGCCCTGTGCCACACCTTGCGAGAGACGTAAAGTCTTTGAGCGCGGGTCGTAGTGATCGGTCATTTCACCGCGAACACCTTCGATTTGCACATCATAGAGTCCGCCTGCGTTGATCAATCTCTGGGCGGCCTGGTTCCCGTTCATGCGGCTGCTTGCCGGAACCCGGCTCCATTTTTTGTAGGCAGCCTTGACATACCATGAAGTGAACATCACCAGCAATAGGCCGGGGGCCATATAAAGCCAATAAGTGGGGTTGAAAAACATCGTTATCTCCTGAATTTCAATGAGGAACTTAACTTATTTACGCAGAAAAGATATCAAAGTTTTATTCTGCGCCAAGGAGCTCCAGCATTAGTTCTACAGCTTTATCTCTTTGTGGGTCACGTTCGGCTTCAATATCTTCATCCGTTATCTCAATGACCACATTGGGTTTTAAGCCGACACCATGGATGGTGCGTTCGTCCGGCGTAAGCCATTTGGCAATGGTAACACGCACAGCACCCTGATCGTTATTAAGCGGAATCCAGTTCTGGACCGATCCTTTGCCAAAGGAGGTAACGCCAACCAATTGTCCACGGCCGAGGTCTTGAATGGCACCCGCAACCACTTCAGAGGCAGAGGCCGATCCCTCATTCATCAACAGAATAAGCGGAAGGTCGGTCGCCAAACCGCCCCTGGAAGCCTTATGCGTATCCCGGGTCCCATCGCCATATTGTTCATAAAGGACAACTTCACCCCCGGGGATAAATTCTGAGGCAACTTGAATGGCTGTAACCAGAAGCCCACCGCCGTTATTACGAAAATCAACGATAAAACCTTCTGCACCCTCATCAAGGAGATCTTCGAGCGTGGCACGCAATTCCGGAGTGGTATTGGTCCCAAAGGTGAAGATTCGGACATAGCCGATATTGCCTTCAAGCAATTCACCTTCTACACTGGGAATAGTGATATGAGCGCGCGTGACATTGAACTTGAGAGGCTCCGATTCACCTTTTCTGCGAATTGTAAGCTCTACCGTTGTACCCGCTTCCCCCAGCACTTTTCGGATAACAAGATCGCCATCGATGCCGGTCATATCTTCGCCGTCAATCGCGATAACCAGGTCGCCAGGTTTCAGTCCAACCTCCTCAGCGGGAGATCCGGGCATTGGACTGACAATGGCAAGGTAATCGCCAGTCGAATCAACCCATGCGCCGATTCCATCATAGGAGCCTTCCATACTACTGGTAGCCTGGGTATAGACATGCGGATCCATATAAGAGGTATGTTCATCACCAAGAGAATCGAGCATCCCGCTAATGGCACCCTGCATCAATTTCAGATCATCGACGGGTTGATCTACGTAGTCGTCATGGACGATTTGCCAGGCCTCCCAGAAGGGGGTAAAGAGGGTTGTGAGTTCGTCGGGGGTCGCTTCGGTGGTTTCGGGCATGGGCGTCGGCGCAGTTGCTAAAGACAGCAAATCTGCGGGGACATTTTCTTTTATTAAATAACCAGCTGCGAGACCGCCGGAAAAGACCGAAACCAGCAACACACCGATAACCATACCGATTATGATGTAGCGAAAGATTTTATTCATTGGTATCTCCAAAATGTAGTTTTACAATGATGACAGTATTATGAGCATATCACGAGGGTATTAGAAAAATCTAAATATGACAACCCCAGATTATATGAGAAATATATGTG
>JACNJN010000147.1 GCA_014382535.1 Candidatus Desulfolinea nitratireducens
GCTTCTTGCCGATCTTGAAGCAGCTCGCCAAGAAATCTTTTTAGAAGAATAAAAGTACTGTTCAGGTTCGTGGCGGAAGACCGCCACGAACCTGATTTCTTTCTAAAGGAGTTTTGCCATGTCACGTACCAAACGCGATATTATCCCCTATTTATTTTTAGTTATTCCTGTCCTTATCTATATCATCTGGGTAATTGCTCCGATGTTCTATACTTTTTACTTGAGTCTTACTAACTGGAATGGCCTGACAGATCCCGAATTTATTGGTTTCAAGAATTACACAAGGCTTTTCAATGATAAAGTCTTTTATATTTCTTTGATAAACAACTTGAAATGGTTGGGGGTATTCATCACCGTTCCCGTTGTTCTTGGTCTGGGATTGGCAATGATGCTTAACACGGCTATTCCAGGTGAGAAGTTCTTTAAAATGACTTTTTACATGCCTATGGTATTGGCGATGGTAGTCAGCGGGTTGATCTGGGGGTGGATGTACCATCCCAAAGGTGGCTTGATTAACACCGTTATTGTTTCTGCTGGTCTGATGGTAAAGGGCCCTGGTTGGTTGAGCGACCGTGATGTTGTGCTATGGTCTATTATCATCGTCGCAATTTGGCGGCAGGTGGGATATGTGATGGTTTTATACCTTGCTGGACTTAAGAGCATTAATCCACAATTACTGGAAGCTGCAACAGTAGATGGAGCTAATCGCTGGCAAGTGTTTTGGGGCATCATCTTACCTTTACTTACTCCAGTAACAGTAATTGTTCTGGTTATTAGTGTCATCGACTCACTACGGGCTTTTGACCTTGTCTCTGTAATGACGCGCGGCGGTCCTGCAAATGCCTCTTCTGTGCTCGCCAATTTTATGTATATCGAATCCTTTAATAATTACAAAATGGGATACGGAGCGGCTATAGCTGTGATCCTGTTTTTGATCAGCCTTAGCTTCATTGCCTTATACTTGTGGCGCGTAATGCAAGACGAGATGGAGTACTAAAATGGATACTATACGAGCATATTTCAAATCTCCTGGGCGAGTTTTAGTTTACTTAATTCTGTGTGTATCAGCCTTTCTTTGGCTGGTTCCCGTCATCACGGCTCTAATAACATCTCTCCGTACTTACGACGAAATCCTCACAAACGGTTTCATCTCATGGCCTGAAACCATCACCCTTGAGAACTTCAAAACAGCTTGGGAGAGAGGTGGCATAAGCCGATATTTGCCCAACAGCTTCATCATTACATTGCCGTCCATTGTGCTCACCATGCTCCTCTCTTCTCTGGCAGCCTATGCTCTGGCACGATTCAAATTTCCTGCTAATCGAGTGATTTTCTTTACCTTTGTGGGTGGCATGATGCTCCCCTTTCAGGTTCTCTTGCTGCCTGTTTTCAAGCTAACAGACTTCTTGGGACTTTATGACACATACTGGGGCCTAATCTTTTTCCACACAGCTTTCCAGCTTGGTTTCTGCACCTTCATGTTACGCAACTATATGAGAACAGTACCTGGAGAAATCATTGAAGCAGCACGTATTGATGGATGTAGCGAAATAGGCATTTGGGCAAAAATCATGCTTCCACTAACCTTGCCAGCTATCGCGGCTATCGCCACGCTGGAATTCACCTGGATATTCAATGATTATCTTTGGGCGATCGTTCTTACAAGCAATGATGCGCTAAAACCTGTCACGGCTGGGTTGGCAACATTACAAGGGCAATTTATTACTGACTGGCCGGTAATTGTCGCCGGAGCACTGATTGGTACACTGCCCACATTATTGGTATTTCTATTCTTGCAGCGCTATTTCATTGAAGGACTCACTTTAGGTTCTTCAAAATAAACTTACGAAAGAACAAAGGTACTCAGGATGTTCCTCCGTCTTGGGTACCTTTGTGTATAAGATGAGGTCATCATGAAACTAGGTGTTTGTTACTATCCAGAGCATTGGTCAGAAAACAATTGGGAAACCGATGCCAAAGAAATGCACACAGCGGGGATTTCGATTGTGCGCATTGCCGAATTTGCTTGGGCAAAGATGGAGCCCGAAGAAGGAAAATATACATGGGATTGGTTGGATCGCTCTGTAGATACACTTGCTTCCGCTGGTCATCAGATTGTCCTGTGTACACCTACTGCTGCCCCTCCCGCCTGGATGATAGAAGCCCACCCCGACATTTTGCCCGTTGATGAAGATGGGCGGCGCAGGCGTTTTGGCTCAAGACGACATTATTGCCCTAATAACAAAACCTACCACGAGTACAGCAAGCGCATTGCAGAAGCGATGGCGAAGCGCTATGGAAATCATTCCGCTGTAATCGGCTGGCAAATCGACAATGAATTTGGTTGTTACTTTGCACGTTGTTACTGTGATATTTGCACAAAAGAATTTCAACATTGGCTGCAAAGAAAATATGCTAGCCTTGATGAACTTAACGAACGCTGGGGAACAATATTTTGGAGCCAAACTTACGACAAATGGAGCCAAATTGAACCATATAATTTAACTGTCGCAGAACCCAACCCTAGCCACGTACTCGATTATTATCGCTTCGCATCTGATTCATGGGCATCGTATCAACAGATACAAATTGATGCCCTGCGAGAGAGCATCCCCTCCGCCCAATTTGTTACGCACAATATCATTGCTAGCCAAACCACAATCGATTATCACGACCTTGCGCGTGACTTGGATTTCGTAGCTTGGGATTCATATCCAACCGGCTATGCCGAAATGGGGAGCCAGGATATTTATGCCCCAGATGAACAAGTTCCCGCTTATGCACATGATACCGGCGACCCATTACTTATCGGCTTTTTTCATTCGCTCACACGTGGGTTAAAGCAAGCTCCTTATTGGATCATGGAACAGCAAACAGGGGCTATCAACTGGAGTCTGTATAACACTGGTGTACGTCCAGGTGCTCTACGCCTGTGGGCATGGCAAGCTGCTGCATCCGGCGCAGAAGCGACTGTCTTCTTTCGCTGGAAAGCATCACGCTTTGGTTTGGAACAACACCATGCAGGGTTGCGTAATCACGATGGCTCGACAGATACCGGCTACGATGACCTACTAACAATTAAATCTGAACGTGATAAGTTGGATGATTTCATTGCTCAACCTCTGCAAACGGATATTGGCATTTTGCTCGATTACAGCACACTTTGGGCACTTGAAATGCAGCCGCATCGTAAAGATTTTGCCTATCTCAAACATTTATTTGTCTTTTATCGCGCTTGCAAAGCTCTTGGTTTAGAACCAGATATCATCTCGCCACAGGCTGATTTGAGTCACTATAAAATCTTGCTTGCACCCAGCGCATTTCTTGCAGATGAAGCCCTAGCGCAAACTTTGACAGATTTCACTTCTCAGGGAGGCAACTTGATGCTGGGCGCACGCTCAGGCTTCAAGGATCTTCATAATGTTGTTACCGAAGAACCTTTGCCTGGCGCGTTACGAGATTTGGCCGGAGCGAGGGTAGCAAAATGGCACGCTCTCCCCCCCAAAGTATCCTACTCGCTTCAAAGTGAAATAGCAGACTTTGAGCCAGATGTGACATTTTGGGCAGAGGCATTAGAGCCTGCTGCGGGAACAAGGTCGTTAGCAAATTATTCAACAGCTCCATTCGACGGTTTGGCCGCTATCACAGAAAAAACGCATGGCAATGGAAAGGTCATTTATTGTGGGATTTACCCTCGATTAGCACAAGCAGTAGTTCTTATGCGCCACCTGGCAGCATCGCATGCCATCCCTGTATTGGATATACCCTCAGGGTTAGCGGTATTCCAACGCGGTACAAAATTGCTTGCAATGAATTTTACGGAAGAGCCAATTGCATTTTCTACAAAGTCAGGTGAATATAGCATTTCTGCACGAAATTTCACTATTATCACGGAATAGTTTGATGAAAAACAAAAAGACCACAGGAAATCTACATTTGCATAACTCCCATTTGGATGGAGATGCCTTCTTTTGGGAAGGTGGGCCTGTGGGGATTTTACTTTCGCATGGATTTACGGCAACAACGGCTGAAATCCGTTTGGTGGCAGAAAAATTTTATGCGCACGGCTATACAGTTGCCGCTCCGCTTTTGCCCGGGCATGGCACCACGCCAGATGATTTGAACCAAACTAAATGGCGGGGTTGGGTAAAAAGCGGTGAAGAATCTCTACAGAAATTGCTTGAGAGCTGCCAGCAAGTTTGGGTCGCAGGCGCATCGATGGGCGGTCTACTCGCCCTTTATCTGGCTAGCACTAATTCGCAAATTTCGGGGGCTTTACTCTATGTTCCCGCAATCCGTACCATGATGAGCAAGATGGATATTCTAAAGCTATATCTTGGTGCACCTTTTGTGAAAGAACTTGCGCGAGATTCTCTTGATGGTTCAGATCTTTGGCAAGGGTATCCCGGGTTACCGCTTAAGGGTATTATCCAATTTTTGCGTTTCCAATCTGCTACAGCAAAACGGCTCTCTGATGTTCATCAGCCAGTACTTATTTTTCAGGGGCGCAAAGACATGACTGTTGCACCTGAAGCTGGCGAGATCATTATGGATGGCATTTCTTCTGAAACAAAAGAACATCACTGGATGGAAAAATCTAGCCATTCCATTCTTTTGGATGAAGAGTATGAAGAAGTGGCGGAGACGAGTATGGCGTTTATAGAGAGATTCAGCGAAATACTTAGAAAGCATTAGAATTTGAATTTATACTTCCCTTGAAGGAGATTTTTTATGAAAAAAGTGAATGGTCGTTATGAACTTTATGGCAACCCGATTACACCTGCCCAAACACGTGCAGCGGATAGATGGAAAGCCATGCTGGCAAAGAAATTTAGCTATGACCCGAACGAGAAGTTCAACTTAAGCGTTCAGGATCATCCTTACGGGGACGATATTTTTGGATTGAAAGAAATCGTTCGCGAAGGCGATGGAACACCCTTGAGCATTGAGAATGGCGTTGTGATCAGCACAATCCGCATGGGGTTTGGGCATTATCGTATTGCAATGGCAGGTGTTTCTGCTGCAAAGGCAATGGGCTTTACCCCCTATTGGCTTGACTTGCTTTCCGTCCCGGGCATCACCACCGATGTCATCAACTGGTGCAATACCAATTACAGCAAATACTCTCGTATTTCACAGCGTTTCCCGTGGTTTGATAAGTATGTTTGGGAAAGTTTGACTACTGGAGAGCCCTCGTTACCCGGTTTGAATACCCTTTTTAATAATTGGATCGTGACTTGGCCTTGGCGCTTCACAAAGACACAGGTCAAAGATTATAAAATGAGTGAGTTGTTCGAAAACTTGTATGGTGCGCTTCCATCAGAGCAGCCCATTCTCACATCCCATATGTGGAACGCAATGGGCGCAGTAGCGGGCGGGATGACCAATGTTGTGGATATGATGTTTGATAACTGGCCGATGGCTTTCCAACTCACTGAAGGTGCCAAACACGCTGTTCAGGGCCCCGCTGGGTATTATGGGTTCCGTGTGATGCGTGGATTTGATGATAAAGGCTCGATTATGAAGCCCACCCCTAGTGATGCACTCTTCTTTACGGGGCAGCATGTTGACCACGAGTTGGTCGAGAATATCGAAGCAGATTGCAAAGCACGCCTCCAACGAGCAGATGCTAAAGAGCCACGCCGATTCATTGTCACGATGGGTGGTGCTGGCGCGCAGCGGGAGCTTTTCAAGGCGATTATCGAACACGCCATCCCCCTTATTGAGCAGGGGCGGATCGCTCTTTTCGTCAACTTGGGTGATCACCAAGATAATTGGGACTGGCTCGAGGCTGAGTTGCTGCCCCATAAAGACCTCGTCAATACACATTTTAGCTGGGAAGAAACACGGGATTTCGCCGACAGCATCCGTGATAACCCCGCTAAAGGCTTGCACGTTTTCCTCTACAATAACACTTTCCACGCCGTCTATGCGAGCAACTATCTGATGCGCGTGATGGATATCATGATCACGAAGCCCTCTGAGTTGGCTTTCTACCCAATTCCAAAAATTTTCAATGCCCGTGTTGGCGGACATGAGATGTGGGGCGCAGTTCGTGGTGCGGAAATTGGCGACAGTACTGTCGAAACCCGCACCATCCCGCAGACTTTACAGGCGATTGATCTGATGACCCATGAAGATGACTTGCTCAAGATGTATTGCGAAATGATTGTCAAGAACAAAAGCATTGGGCTTTACGACGGCGCTTATAAATGTGTTGAGCTGGCAACTGGCAAGAAATTCACACGAACACCAGAAGGAATTAAGATCGGATGAGCAAGATAAGCATTCTTGGCGCAGGGAGCACTGTCTTTGCCAAGAACCTGATTGGCGATATTCTCAGTTTCCCCGAACTGGCGGAATCAACAATCAGTTTGCATGATATTGACCCCGAACGATTGGAAACTACTCGGATTGTGGCAGAACGAATCGCAAAATCATTGGGAGCAAACCCCATCATTGAAGCGCATCTCGATCGTCGGGCTGCGCTCGATGGCGCAAAATACGTTATCGGGATTTTTCAAGTTGGTGGATATGAACCCTGCACAGTGACTGATTTTGAGATCCCCAAGAAATATGGTTTACGGCAGACTATTGCCGATACGCTTGGTATCGGCGGGATTATGCGGGGGCTGCGCACTATTCCCGTTTATCTGGATATGTGCAGAGATATGGAAGAACTTTGCCCAGATGTGACTCTGTTGAATTACGTTAACCCCATGTCGATGATCACCTGGGCGATTAACAAAGCTACAAAGATTAAAACCATCGGCTTGTGCCATTCTGTGCAGGGAACCGCTGAGCAGATTGCTCGTGATATTGATATTCCGCTGGATGAGATTAACTATCTCTGTGCGGGGATTAACCACATGGCTTTTTATCTCAAATTCGAGCGGAATGGTGTTGACCTGTACTCTGAAATTCGCCGAGTAGTCGTTGAAGACCGAATCCCAAGTTGGAATAAAGTGCGGTACGAGATGCTTACTCGTCTGGGCTATTCTGTTACCGAATCCAGTGAACATTTTGCCGAATACGTCCCTTGGTTCATCAAACGTGATCGCCCGGATTTGATCGAGAAATACAATATTCCCCTTGATGAGTATATCCGCCGCTGTGAAGTCCAGATTGCTGGGTGGGAAGCCACCAAAGCTACGCTTGAAAACCCCGATCTTCCCGTTGACATCTCGACTATGAACGAAAAGCTCAAAAAGGCTGGCGCAACAGATTGGGAGCTGGAGTGGATGGCTGAAATGGTCACTACCTTTGATGATGTGAAGCAATCGCACGAGTATGGTGCTTATATCATCCATTCACTCGAAACCGGCACGCCCCGCGTGGTTTATGGCAATGTGATGAACGATGGCTTAATCGGCAATCTGCCCCAGAATTGCTGTGTGGAAGTCCCTGTTTTAGTGGATAAAAGCGGCTTGCAGCCCACCAAAGTTGGGGCCCTTCCTCCGCATCTGGTTGCCTTGATTCAAACTCAAATCAATGTTCAAGCGTTGACTGTTGAAGCAGCGCTCACCAAAAAGAAAGAGCATATTTATCACGCAGCGATGCTGGATCCACACACCGCCGCCGAACTCGACCTTGACCAAATTTGGTCTATGGTGGACGAGCTTATCTCGGCTCATGGCGATTGGTTGCCAACTTATCAGTGATGTTCTGAAAAAACATCTTGCCAAAGATACCACACAGGCTGTAGCCACTGTATAAAACCAGCCACCCGTAGACATATGGATTATTTAAAACTTGTGAAGATATACTACCTAGTTAAAAGAATTCATCCCGAACACACCCTTCTAGTGTGGTTCGAGATGGGTACTATTGGATAGAGGGGACAGGACTCGAATTAATGATACCTAGGCTCCGATCTTATTCTAAATTGCATGTTGTAAATGAGAAATGAGACTCGAACACTTACTAGCCCGATTAATGTGCATTTAGATTTATATCAAACCCCAAATCTTCCAATTTTCCCGTAGAATTAAACTTTAACATCGCAAGAAACTGCTAAAAATTCATCTATTAGCAATCTCTGAATATCAAGTGGGCGATATGGAGCTCAAACAAACTCACGGATTGTAACCATGCGCTCATCTTTTTTGCATACCCACGGCAGCTACCACCAAAGCCTTTGGCTGTTCAAACAACTCTCTTACGAAAACATCTCGATTCAAAGGAGAAAATGGCAGATGAAAAAAGCCACCAATATGGCGGCTCTATATGGGCACGGGCGGACTCGAACCGCCGACTTCACGGATGTGAACCGTGCGCTCTAACCAGCTGAGCTACGCGCCCGAATTATGCGCGGAGATTATAGCTGA
Source organism: Candidatus Desulfolinea nitratireducens (assembly GCA_014382535.1). Lineage (GTDB taxonomy): Bacteria > Chloroflexota > Anaerolineae > Anaerolineales > Villigracilaceae > Desulfolinea > Desulfolinea nitratireducens. Next base: position 8,328 of record JACNJN010000147.1, read on the forward strand.
GTCCAAATGCTTTGACAAGGCGTATCACAAGAGATGAAATAGGATTAGGATGGGGGCAGAAAATCCCAGGGATTTACCTTGCCATAAACCGAGGTCATCAACTCAAAATGAAGGTGTGCCCCGGATGAACGGCCTGTGCTACCAAAGGCGCCAATTGCCTCGCCCTGGCCAATGCTTTGCCCACAGCCTACATAGATCGCGCTCATATGGGCATACATTGATTGAAAACCGGTTCCGTGATCAAGGATCACCACATTGCCATAGCCATAATTATTCCAGCCAGAGTAGACCACCACACCTGCATCGACGGCGAAGATTCCAGCTCCCTCATGCCCTGCGATATCAATACCGCGATGATTGGTTTGAGGTGACCAATCGTAGCCAGAAAGAAAATGACTTGCTGCAGGCCAGACAAAAGTGCCAAAGCCAATTGCTCCCCCAGAGATTGGTTCGCAGGCCCCATCGCCAAGGATATATGAACTGGCCGGATTTTCACGCGTCACACCAATTGGTGCGCTCCAAGAGATAAAGAGTCTCTCTCCTCCCGGTACGATCAACAAGGTGCCCGGTGCAATATTAGGGCGGGCGTAATCGCCGATGGTTTCTGAGTTTAGATGATTGCCAGGGTAACTAACAATATCATCTGGCGCTACTCCAAAAAAATCTGCAACCCCGTTGAGGCCATCCCCATCCTGCCATTCGTAATAGGTGCCATTGACAGGCAGAATATTCAACTCTTGTCCAGCTTTTAGGTTATGAGAGTCGTCTAGCAAAGTATTGTAATTACCCCACAGGATTGTTTGTGGGGTCAGGCCAAATTTTTCTGAAATCCCAAAAACAGTATCGCCCAACTGAACATCATAAGTCGTAACCTCGAGGCGAGGGCGGGAGGGGATTGTGGTGTGGATGATGGCCGTGCGGGGGATGCCGCCTGTATTGATATTGGTAATATTAGCAGTAAGAGGCTCTGAAGCGAGTTCAACCGCAACGAGGGGCGTGGGGTCTGAATCCAATACGCCTTGCTCAGAAATAGATTCGGGAAGATCTTTGTAGAAACCCTGCATGAAGAGAATTATTCCAACGACAGCAACCAGAAAAAGAATATTTGTTGCCACGCGCAAGGCTGATTCGCCCAGTCCCAATTGGAAGAGGTATTCCATCCAGCGATTGAGTAGATTTGGTTTCCTTTCAGCGCCGCGTCTCTCCCCATTTTCAGCACCTTGTCCCGATTTCCCTTCAGGAGAATCTCCAGGACTAGTTTTGGGATTGTTATGATTTAGTTTATTTTCCATAAATTTTACCGCTCGGCATCATATCACGGGGAAAATATAGCGTCAAGAAAGGGGTGAGAGAATATTAATCTTAAAAATCAGGCGTTTGTGGGTTTCCAAAGCGAGCTCGGGCTCTAGACCCCCATGCGGAACTAAACCGGGACAACACATTCTGCGCGATCATTTGCAGGGCTGTTCACCAGGGTGGATACGGGATATGCATCCATCTCCCCAGCAGGGTGGGGGACAAGGAGGTGCTGCAAATCGGTGCGTGATTGTGTATCCAACCATTGCGCATAAGCATCAGGTGGCAAAATGACCGGCATCCTGTTGTGGATCGGAGACATCATCTCGTTTGGCTGTGTGGTGATGATTGTGCAGCTTTTTAGTTGAGAGCCATCGGGGCTTTGCCAATCTTCCCATAGTCCTGCAAATGCAAAAGGCTGGCGCGATTTCATAAAAATAAAATGGGGAACTTTCACCTTCTGTCCCGGGATAGCTTTCCACTCATAAAAGCCATCGGCCAGGATCAGGCAGCGTCGATATTTATATGCCCCACGAAAGGATGGTTTTTCTGCCAGGGTTTCAGAGCGTGCATTAATTAATCGTGAACCAAATTTGGCATCTTTTGCCCAGGAGGGGATCAGCCCCCAAAGAAAAAATCCAGCCTGGTTACTTCCATCGTTTGGGATCGCCAGGAGTGGCTGCGTGGGAGCGATGTTAAAACGCGGCGCAAACTGCTTCGGGAAATGGAATCCGGCAAAGGCATCCTGCAGGTCGGCCGGGTTAACGGTCAATGTAAATCGCCCACACATCAGCTTTTCAACACCCGATAATCTTCCTCGCGCCTTGTCACTCCAAGCTCATCCAGGTTTTCAAGCAGCGCGAGCACATAACGGCGGCTGGTTAAAAAAAGATCGCGTGCTTCTGCAACAGTGATTTTGCTATGTTCAGCCAGATGTGCACGCACCATCGCGATCATTTTCTCATGATCAGCCTTCCGGAAAACAACTTCGCTGGAGACAGTTACCAAATCTCCCAAATCGATCAGCGCATTGAAAATCTCTTCGCCAACCTCGCCCTGTGATTCTTTGATCGTTGGCGGAGTAAATGGACTTTCTGTAAAGCGCCCGATCAAACCCTCGACCCGGGTTTGCTGGTTTTTGTCAAAACGGATCTCAAACCCCGGCAAAGCGACCCTTTTCTCTGTTTGGACGAGGGCCTCCGCCTGATCCATTTTTTTCAACATGGCGCTGAAAATCTGCGCTGGAATTTTCAATCTACTTTTCAGTTCCTCGCGCGGAATGCCGCGTCGCAGCGGAAAGTTTTCATGATAGGTCCTCACTACTTGAACAGCGCGTTCTGATAGTGCTTTCCACTGTGCTGCGGCGATGACAAGAAGATTGCTATTGGCGTTTTGCGCTCCTTCTCCGAGTGTAATGAGCTGATTGGAAGAAAATAATTCACCTACAGCATCCTCTGCATCTGCCGCATCAAGCCGTGCTTGCCGAACGATATTCGCTAAAGTATCTGCGCCACTTGCAAGGCTGGCCTGAAGCAAGACCTCGGCGGGGGAGCCTCCGGCGAGGGCAGATAGTTTTTCGATGACGGCTTTGTCAAAACGTTTGTGGCGACCTTTTGGTTGGTGATCAACGATACTGCCTCCACCGAGTGTTTCAGCAGGGGAGGGACGGCGGAGGATATATCGATCACCACGCACGGTCACGATCGGGTCACGCAGTTCCAGTTGAATCCAGGCCTCCTCGCCGGGATTAAGCGTCTCGACGCCGAGCAAGCGCAGGGTCGCGATTGTTTCGCTTGCACCGACAAAGAGTTTTACCTCGGTATTATGTTTGAGCGGGAGATTGATATCTGCCAGGAGGCGCAGATGGGCATCCAGTCGGCGCGTCATCTCATATTGCCCCACTTTGGTTACCACCTCGCCGCGATGAATATTTTCCAGAGAAATCCCGGAGATGTTAACAGCCGTGCGACTCCCCGGAACGGATACCTCTTCTTTTTTCTTATGAGTTTCCAGACCGCGCACGCGCCCCTTTTGTTGGGAGGGCAAGACGAGAACCTCATCTCCCAGACTCAGGCTGCCATCGGCGAGGGTACCAGTGATGACGGTACCAAATCCAGCGATGCTGAAAGCACGATCAATTGGCAAGCGCGGACGGCCAAGATCAAGGCGGGCAGGTTTTTCTTTGAGTAGACTGCTAAGAGTATCTAGCAGTTTTGGAAGCCCTGTGCCTGTTTTGGCGGAGACGCGCACAAAGGGTGCCGTTTGGAGGATAGTTTTTTTCAGGTTTTCACGAATCTCGTTTTCGACAAGATCAAGCCATTCAGGGTCAGGTATAAGATCGGTTTTTGTGAGGGCGATCATGCCTGTGGGGATTTGGAGCAGGTCGAGGATGGCGAGATGTTCCCTGGTTTGAGGCATCACGCCTTCGTCAGCAGCAATGACAAGAATAACTGCGTCGATGCCGCCTATGCCTGCAAGCATATTTCCAATAAAATCGCGATGGCCAGGAACATCCACAATGCCGATCTCTTCGCCATCGGGCAGGGTTAACCAGCCGAAGCCGAGTTCAATGGTCATCTCGCGTTCGATCTCTTCTTTCAGGCGATCAGGATGAACGCCCGTGAGCGCAGCGATAAGCGTGGATTTTCCGTGATCTACATGCCCGGCAGTGCCAATAACGCGCATAACTATATTGCTCCAAGGGCCATACTTCTATTTTGAATAGAGCAAGCTATATTAATCACTTATTTTTTTTAGCGTGCCCCATCACGCGCTCATAAGATCCCAGCCATTCGTGTGCCCAGTTCATCAATTCTTGCATTTGTTGCTCAGTCACATCTGTGGTCTGTTGAAGTTGATCCTGCATGGTTTGTGATGCATCATCCAGCGCGGTCAGGTGGGCTTCAATTTTTACCATCGCATTTTGAATATTCTTCAGAGTTTCATCTTGAGAGAGACCATATCCTGTCCAGCGTTTTTGGTCATCAGCTTTAAAGGTAACCCATTCTTGACGCAACCGATCTTCTGCCAGACGCTGCATCTCAGTAATCTCATGAGCACGACGTTCAATGCGTTCGCTGATTTCTGTATAGGTTTCTTCGGCTTTTTGGGCTGATCGTGTTGCGTCAGTTACTATTTGCAATTGAGTTTCAAGCAGCTCGGATTTTTCAGCGAAGCTATCTGTTTTTTCGACCCATTCTTTCCAGGCGCGTTCTCGATCAACCTGTTCGAGAGAGAATTTTTCATAGAATTCGGTTTGTTCTTGTTTTCGTTTGTGTTCGTTGGAGAGAACATCTGCAACACGATTATCAATACTTCTAAGGCTATCTGCATTCAGTTGACGTTTCTCGCGTTCCTCATCAAGACGTTTTCTGAGGGCAACAATTTCTCCCTGTGTATCGGTTAGCCGTTTGATATCTTGATTCCGATTATCTTCATGCTTATCTTGTGCAAACTTCAGCTCATTATTGTTCTTTAGGACTTCATCAAAATTTGTTTTGAGTTTCTTAAAGGATTCTCCCAGGCGTAAATCTTCACTTTCTCGAACTTTCATTTCGCGGCGAACATCAGCAATTTCATCCTTGTCGCGTAACCTGGAGAGTGTTTCATTAATTGTTTTGAATTCGCCTTGAAAACGTTTTCCAATATCTTCTTCTCGCTTCCTGGCATTTTCCTCAAGTCTTGAATAGGTTTCATTCATATCTTTGCGCTGTTGAGCGAGAAAGCTATCAAATTGTTCCACTCTTGCGCTGAGTGATGCATAGCCCTCGATCTCTTTTTCAAGTATTTTTGTTTTCTGGTTAATTGAATTGAAATCGGTTTTTAAAAGGGCAATTTGTTCTTCTTGCGCGGCGATAGTTGCCTTGTCTTTGCGTCTTTCTTCGTCCAGCCAATCTAATTGTTTTATGATCTGTTCAAATTCCATTAGAGTCTCCAAATGGGGGTGTCGGCAGATTATAGCATGAGCCTAACCGCTGAGATGCGCAAAGGCTGCCGGCAAGGTCGTCAATATCGGGTGAATAAGTTGTGGAAAAAAACCCAAAATCAGGATGAAGAAAATTCCGATTCCTATCAGGATATTTTGTAGCAATGAGCCATTTAGTTCCCAGAGTTGGTCTTCTGGCGACCTAACCATAATGGCCAGTGAGCGGATCGCCCCCGTAAAAAGGCCTGCGAGGCCCAGTCCAAGCCAAAACGCGGCGATGAGCGTTTGTCGTGCCACCCCTTCCCAGATTGCTAAGATGGGAGGGAAATTTGCCATTAAAGGAAGCCCTGACGCGGAAAAATGCGCAATTATCAGACCAATAATAATGATCGGATAACGCTGAAGCATTCCCCGCATCTCTTTATAAATGAGAGAATTTTCTCTCATTTTTACCACGGAGAGCGCAAGAGACCAGACAATTAGTCCAAGTGCTTGCGGGATCATCAGCAAAAAGAAAGCAGAAAGTTTATAGTCTGGGAACAAGCTCAGGGCAAGGAGGGAAAACCCCGTATTGACAATAGTGGCATAGCCCATTATTCGCCCAAGGTGATGCTGGAAGGCTGCCCAAATTCCTCCTGTAGTTACCATGAGGAGACCGGCAGATCGGAGAGCGTTGTTCAGTTGGTCAAATTCTCTGAGCCAGGTGTAACGGTCTAAAAAACTGATCGCAAAGAGCAATGTTACACTTGGCAAGAGCCATAGAATGAAACCCATCGCGTAGGGAGAGGCTTCTTCCATCAGGAGGGGGATCCAGGAATAGAGAGGAAAAATTGCCAGCAAAAAAGCAAAGCCCAGTGCCAATAAGGTTGCTGATTGGGTGAGAAGTTCGATATCACCGGGGCTGGATTCAACGCCTGCCATAAGCCAGCCAGCAGAGAGGATGAAGGGCATTGCCAGGGTTTGGTAAATTAGAAAACGAATAATGCCGCGCCCAGGCCTTTGCTCAGGAGGGGAGAGAAGGGGTATGGCAATCAGGATCGCAGTTTGGATAAGGAGGGCGGCGTAGAGGAAAGGTTCCACAGAAAGGGAAGCGATCAGCAAGGCGATAATGCCATATCCCAGGGGGATGAGGCGTCGAGCGATGCCTGCGGCACTTGCCCCGAAGAACCAAAGTGAAGCCAACCCGAAGAGCAAAGATATGAGGGGCTGATCTGTGGGGCTGATGGTTATTTGTCGGCCCAGTATTGCGATGGAAGAAGAGATTTTTATTGAAAGATTGCTGCTTAGGCGAATGGCAGTGTCTATGGGCAATAACCATGCTACCCCAGCAAGGATAAGAGAGCTTAGCCCGCCAAGGAGTGCGGTAATGTTTGCGCGGCGGGGAATCCAGAGGATGATTGCAAGAATTAGAGGGAAGCCGATCCAAATAAGTGGGGCGTTCATTTTTACTTTACGCCTCCAACTCTTCGAGGCCGGCTGTCAGCAGGTAGGAGCCAACCAGTGCCAGGCCGAGATTGATGACAGCAAGCAGTGCAGCGACAAGAGTTGATGTCTCAACAGCAGCATACAGTATTTCAAAACCTGCCAGGACTGTGAGAAGGCCAATTACAACACGTAGAGGCTGAATGGTTAGTCCAAGAAGAAGCAGTCCCATTGTCATCAGGATAAGACTACTGGTGACCTCTGGGAAGCCAATCCCGGGAAGGAGTTGGACAACGCCTGGGGCGGCAGATAAAACGACGAGGAAGGCGAGCAAGGCAGCGAGGATGCGGAAAAATCTGCCTTCGGGCCAGGAACGATAGGGCGCGGCAGCAAATTTTGGGTTGTGGGCGGAGCGGGTGATTCCGAGAATTGTGGCTGCCATCCAGCCCGTTACAAGTTTTACTGCTGCCATCGAAATCGTCCAATGTAGTTGTGTTAGCCAAAAAATACCTATATATTGTGCGGCAAGGAGGGTTAGGCTCCAGCGCCAATCTCTGATCAGGAGGATTGACAGGGTAGTGACGAGCAATAAGATCGTTGCTCCCCAAGAGATGCTTTGCAAAGTCATTAGCGGATCCCCCCTGAGAGGAGAGAGGCAAAGAGGATGATGAAAAGAAGTGCCCAGAGAAGACCTCCATCGCTTTCCAGAATATTGGATATCTGTCGGGCCAAATTACGGAGGAAATAATAGAAGCTCCAGAAAGCGTTATTGATGTAATTCATGCCTCCGGCGGTGGTACTCGGTTTGAGCCAATGTGCCTCCCTTGGGTTTAGAAACCGAATTCGCGGTCGAAGCCAAATGAGTAAGATTGTTAGCGTTGAGGCAACCAGACCAAGCTGCCATATGCCAATTGAGGCTGCTCCTTGCCAACCCCAAAATCCCAAAAGAAGTAGTGAAAGGAGCATGATGATAATCCCCAGTGGATATATGAGGCGGGTGAAAAAGTTTTGCGGTTTATAGGTTGCTTTTTCTTGACGATTGGCATGGCGGAAATAGCCTGCCAGCAGAAATATTTGGGTCGGGAGTAGGATGAACCAAAATCCCCACCAAGAGGCGACTTTGCTTCCCCAGCCAGTTGCAGTGAGTGTCATTGGGAGAGTAGACATGGCGATAAGGCTGAGCCATAATAGGCGACTGAGCCATTTAGATTGTACAGAAGAGAGAAATAAAACACCTCCCCCCAAAATGAGGGCAATTCCCCAGGCAACACTGCCAGCAGGATTGGCGCGTAAAGTTGCAATCAGGGAGAGAGCGCCCATCCCCAGCACCCAGTAGGGGCGGGCATCCAGAGTTTTGGTAGCCCGGAACCATATCCAACTGCTATAGAGCGCAGCTAAAGCTACAAGGCCAAAGATATAGGGAATTAGTGGAGACTGTAAGCTGCTAAATGGAATTCGTGCAAAAAGAATTAAGCTGGTTGCGGCTGAGGTGAGGCGGAGCATTGTCCCATAACCGCGACGCAAAGCTGATTCTGTTCTAAAAGGGAGATGCATTGGTAAGATGCCGAGGCGAAGTCCAGCGGCAATGAGCATATAAACCCCTGCTTCTTTCGGCGCAGCAACGAAATTTAGGGAAGTTCCCTCTGCGGCACTGACGAGTCCGGCCCAAAGCAAAAAGGCAGAGCCAAGTACGCGCGTTGTAAATGAAATCACAATTCTTTCGCGCAATTCTTTTTTTCGTACTGATCCCAGAAAGGTGATGAATTCAGCCAAATCAATTGCAGTCCAGGTCAGAACCAGGGTAAGGGGGTTATCAGCTAAAACCGCCAAAATTCCTACGCCACTCAAGGTTAGCACTCCTGCCCAGGCTGGAGGGCTGGGGAAGTTTTCACGGGCGACCGCGGTAAACATAGTACCCAGGGCTAGTGTTGCAAGGCTAAAAGCATAAGGCCAGGATAGTTGATCAGCCAGAAACACAGGAGAATTTGTAAAAAGGGTTGTTGGTTGCCAGGAAGGCAGGGTGAGCACCAGAGGCATGTCCAGATGCCAGAAAAAAATACTGAGCCATGCCATAAATGCGCCTGCGGTAGCTAGAAGCCATGAAAAGCGAAAATCTGGATTTAATAGCCGTAAAAGCAATAATGCCAGGGCAGAAAGAAAAAGGATGATAATCGTAATCAAAATCAGCATAAGGTGTACAATACCGTACTAAAGGATAGTCTATTTTATCAGCTTTGAAGGCATCTAATTGACTTTTTGTTGTAGAATCAGCTTGTGCTTTTGAAGGTAAGATAAATATGCAATACCCTATGTCAAAAGGCTTTTCATGAGTGGACGAAAAATAACTTTATCCATAAAAAATATTAAACTATTTGCCGGGTTGATTTCCTTTGCCTTTATATTTTTTTTCATCTTCGCAATCGTCGAGGGAAGCATGGCTGCGAAAGCCTCCCGTGAGGTGATGAGCGTGTCGGAGCTTATGGTCTCTCCCACACCATTTCTGCCGGGAAGTGAGGCAGGTGGATTTTCTTTTGAACCATCAGTTCAAATTCAAGGAACAGCAACACCACGTCCCACTGTCGTTTATGAAAGTGGAATATACCCCACTTCCATCCCTGAAATTTTCCCCACAATGCCGAATATCTCTCCTTATTCTATTCCGGCAGGCATCAATCCATTAACAGGGCAGTACCCGGCATTGCCAGGTCTGCTTGATAGACGTCCCATTGCGAGTAAAATCGCTCTCTATCCGCGTTATGTTCGCCCTGAATCTGGGCTGTCTCTTGCTGATATTGTTTTTGAATATTATATAGAAGGGGGGCTAACCCGTTTTGTCGCCATCTTTTATGGCAATGATGCCGAGCGTGTGGGTCCTGTTCGTTCCGGGCGATTCTTTGATGAACATATAGCCCGTATGTATCAATCTTATATTGTCTTCAAATACGCTGATAAACGTGTGTACGATTATCTGAAGGCAAGCGATATTCGTGATTTCCTTGTTGTGCCTGGCAGTTCAAGCTGCCCGCCTTTTGTGGTTGGCGAACAAGACCGCGATACCTACAATAATGTTTTCTTCAACACCACTAAATTTTCCGATTGTCTGGAGAAAAAAAACAAAGATAACTCTCGCCCTAATTTGCGTTCAAGCTACTTTAGCTCGGTGCCATCAGTTTATTCTGAGCCAGTTTTGAGCATCTTTGCCCGTTATTCGCAGGACGATTACCATCATTGGAGATACAACCCTCTGCTTCATAAATATTATCGTTATCAGGAATCATCCGATACCCGCGATGGTAAACTTCCCAGCTATGCACCCTTGATTGATGCTCTAAACGGGCAGCAGGTTTCGACTGATAATATTGTCTACCTTTTCGTTCCGCACAGCTTTGCCAACCGATATCAGGAGGAGGATGAGGTCTATCATATTGATCTGATCCGATCGGGAAAGGCGTACCTCTTCCGTGATGGGATCGTGATACCAGCATATTGGCGTCGGGTTGAGACCGATCAGCCTCTGCTCCTCACCGATACCAGGGGGATTCCCCTCTCCCTTAAACCGGGCCGAACCTTTTATGAAGTCCTTGGCGAAAATTCCACAGTTACGCAATATAATGCGCAATGGCAATTCCAGTTCGAGACGCCTTAGCATAGTACAATAATTACATAATTTTCGAATCAATCAAATATCACGATTTTGCAGTAAATGGAGAGATCATGAACCTTGATCCTGTTTTCTTAAATAACATTGTCCTCGTGCTGACAGGATTTGGCGTAGCCTTCCTTTTGGCTCTGTGGGTGAGCCTCGTCATGTGGACTTATAGAGATATTCGCAATCGCTCCCGGGACAGATTGGTGCAAATTCTTTCCACATTGATGGTGGGTTTGTTGAACCTCCCCGGTGTTTTGGTCTACCTTGTTTTGCGACCACCCTACACGCTTGAAGAAGAATACCAGCGCACTCTCGAAGAGGAAGCCCTTCTTGCCGCAATAGAAGATCAACTTCTTTGCCCGGGCTGTGAACGCCGGGTTAAAGACGATTGGATGGTTTGCCCGAATTGCCAGACCAAGCTTAAAAAGAATTGCCATGAGTGCGATCAATTGATGGAACTCCCCTGGAACATCTGCCCCTACTGTGGGACTCCCGAACTGGGTATGCGCCGCGAAGGGATGAGCATGGACGATGTTTTGCGAAATCTGAATGTTCAAGAGGAGGTAGATGGAGGAGAGGATAAGAATGCAGAGGGGATAGAGGATGCTTTGGAAGAGTAAGATAATCGGGCAATTGAACCCAAAAATAAAATATGAAACTTGAAAAGATCGTTATCCAGCATCTACGGATGCCGCTCGTCTCGCATTTTGAGACCTCCTTTGGACGGATTTTTGACCGTGATTGCATCCTCATCACCATCCATGCTGAGGGATTGATCGGTTACGGGGAATGCGTAGCAGATCGAGATCCCGGTTATGCCTACGAAACATCAGGAACCGTCTGGCATATCCTGCAGGATTTTATCTTGCCTTCTATTCAGGGACAGAACATAGATGGTCCAGCAGACTTTCGCCAAAGAGTGAAACAAATTAAAGGCCATGAGATGGCCAAAGCTGGAGTCGAAATGGCGCTTTGGGATCTGCTCGGCAAAAAAGAGAATAAATCCCTGCAAACGCTCTTGGGCGGCGGCAAACCCAAGGTCGATGTTGGGGTCTCCGTTGGTTTACAAGATACTCCTGATGATCTCCTGAGGGTGATCGAGGGCTATTTGAAGAATGGCTACGGTCGAGTGAAATTAAAAATTAAACCCGGGCGTGACGTAGGCGATGTTTCCGCCGCACGCGAAGCATTCCCTGACCTAAAATTACAGGTGGATGCGAATTCGGCCTATACTCTCGAAACTGCCAATGCGATATTGCCCCTGGATAATTTGGGTCTTCTTTTAATTGAACAGCCTCTTGCAGAAGACGATCTTTGGGATCATCATTTTTTACAGGAAAAATTCAAAACCCCACTTTGTTTGGATGAAAGCATCATCTCGTTGCGCCACGCTCGACAGGCCATCGAGATGGACGCCTGTCGCATCGTCAATATTAAGACCGGGCGCGTAGGCGGGCTGACTGAAGCTATTGCCATTCATGATCACTGCTTTGAGAAAAATATCCCCGTATGGTGCGGTGGGATGCTTGAAACGGGCGTTGGTCGCGCTGCAAATCTGGCCCTCGCCTCCTTACCCAATTTCCTTTTCCCCGGCGATATTTCTGCGACCGACCGCTATTACGTCCAGGATATCACCCAGGAACGATTTACGCTCAATGCCGATAGCACCATTGATGTCCCGACCGGTCCCGGGCTGGGCGTGTCGATAGATAATGATGCGGTCAAAGATTATTTATTGCGGGAATATCAGCTTTAGCATTCTGCATTTACTCCGTTATTCTATTAAAATAATGCAAATTTTCCAGCGAACTCACCTACTATGTTTTCTATTGTTAATTCTTCTTGCTGCCTGTAAACCAGCCCAAACAAGCAGCACTTCTTTGCCAATAAATTCTCCCAGCGCTACAAGCAGTCCCCTTCCTCCAACAGCGACCGTTACGCCGCGTCCTGCATCTATCTGGATCAGCGAGTCAGTTCCCGACGTATTACGTACCGAAGAGGATAGATGGGAGATTCCCCGAGCTATAGATGAAGAATCTGCTACTCTTCGGCTGGATTTGAGTGAAGGACCGGTTTCTTCCTTGTGGACATATGCTCTCGTTGCACCTTTCCCAACGATCACGGATGGGATCTCCAGTGAGGAGTTACGCAGAACCTGGGAAGGGGACGCCCCCGATCCCTGGGTTGGGTCGCCGTTATGGATGGCAGAATCCACCAAAAAAGCCTTGACTGCCACTTGGGGTGCAGCAGGTTCGGGAGCTGTGCGTACCATCCATCCCGATGACCTGCTCGATTTTGCCTGGGAGAAAGAAAACGCCTGGGCGATCATCCCTTTTGAAGAGATCGAACCCCGTTGGAAAGTTCTCACAATTGACGGTCAATCTCCGCTCCATAACGACTTCATTCCAGAGAGTTATCCCCTGGCCCTATCCTTTGGTTGGGAATGTGATGGCCTTTGCCCCGTTGAACAACCCTTGCTCCCCGCATTTAACCGTGATCCTGAAAAACTGACCACGCTCATGATGACCGGGGTAACTGCACTTGTACGTGGAACCGCTTATACGATGGAGAGAAAGGGGATCACCTATCCCGCACAGGATGTGGGCGAATGGCTGCAAAACGCCGATATCACCCATATTAGTAACGAAATTCCATTCTATGATAAATGCAAACCACCCACGCCGGGACAGGTTGGTCTGCAATTTTGCAGCGACCCGCGTTATATTGAGCTGATCGAATTTGTGGGCGCAGATGTGATTGAACTGACAGGGAACCACTTTCAGGATTATGGCTCAGAGGCAACTTTCTTTACGCTGGATATGTATGACGAACGAGGGCTGCCTTATTATGGAGGTGGCAGAGATTTGGAAGATGCCCGGAAGCCACTCAGGATCGAGCACAATGGCAATAAAATCGCCTTTATTGGCTGCAATCCCGTCGGGCCTGAATTTGCCTGGGCGCGTGTGGATGGCTGGCCTGGCGCCGCCCCTTGCGATCCTAAATATATGGTTTCACAAATCGAAGATTTGCGCGCTGAGGGCTATTTACCTGTCGCCACCTTCCAATATCACGAATACTATTCTCCCGAAATTCGCCCGTGGCAGGAGCGGGATTTTCGTCGATTGGCAGATGCAGGCGCTGTTATCGTCAGCGGTAGCCAGGGGCATTTTGCCCAGGCCAAAGAGTTTTATGGTGGTGCCTTTATTGATTACGGTCTTGGCAATCTTTTCTTCGACCAAATGGATAACCCAGTGGTCGGCACAAGGCGAGAATTTTTAGACCGTCACGTCTTTTACGATGGGAAATATTTAGGCCTCGAGTTACTGACTGCCATGCTGGTAGACTATTCCCGACCGATAAAGATGACCGAAGCAGAACGAACTGATTTCCTCACCTATATCTTTGATGCCAGCGGGTGGATCGAAGCGATCCCCACGCCCTCCCCGATGCCTACCCTGACCCTGACCCCAATTGCAATGCCCGTTCCATTCGCAACGCTCACGCCGCTCCCTTATTATGGGGGGCAGCATTAGACATGAACTTGGAGGATAAAATGACAGAAAAATTCAAATGGGGCGTTATCGCGCCCGGAAGAATAGCCCATACCTTTGCAGAAGGCGTACAATCGATTTCAGATGCTGAAATCTGTGCCGTCGCAAGCTCCAACCAGGAAAGAGCGGATGCCTTTGCCAAAAAATACAACATTCCCAGGGCTTACGATTCTTATAAAACGCTGGTTAATGATCCTGCTGTGGATGGGGTTTATATTAGTTCTTTGCATCACCAACATTTTGAGCATTGTATGCTTGCGCTGGAAGCTGGAAAGCCGGTTCTCTGTGAGAAGCCTTTCACCGTCAATGCCACAGAAACGGAAAAATTAATCTCTATAGCCAAAGAGAAAAACCTCTTCCTGATGGAAGCCCTCTGGACCCGCTATCTGCCGATCTACGGCATTGTCCGCAAATGGTTGGATGAGGGGCGCATCGGTGAAATTGTTCTACTGACTTCCGCTTTTGGCGTTCATCCAGAGCGCGATGAGAAGGGCCGTTTGCTCGATCTGAATTTGGCCGGAGGCTCTCTACTTGATATCGGCATCTATAATCTTTCGATCTCAAACTGGGTCATGGGTGAGTATCCTACATCATTCGATGTCCATGCACTGATTGGCAATACCGGTGTCGATGAATTGCTCGCCGGAGTTCTGGTCTATGAAAATGGGATTGTCTCGCAGTTCAGTTGTAATTTCCTCTCTGAAAATCGAAACGATTTTTTTATTTATGGCAGCAAAGGGCATATCCGGATCCATTCCAACTTCTGGGGCAGTACCCAGGCAACGTTGAGTGTCGATGGACAGGAGCATACCGAGACCGCACCCTTTGCGGCGTCCGGATTTGAGTATCAGACAATAGAAGCGATGCGTTGCATTCGGGCTGGTTTGTTGGAAAGCCCCGGTATCTCTCATGCGGATACCCTGTCCATGATGAGATTGATGGATAGTATCCGCGCCGAGATCGGGCTAAAATATCCCTTTGAATAAAGCATGAAAATCTACGATATCTCACTCCCCATTTCGCCCGATCTCCCTGTTTGGCCGGGTGACCCTGCTGTTGTGCTGGAAAAAACCCTGGATATGGACAAGGGTGCTGATGCAAATGTATCCCGTCTCGAGACTGGTGTCCATGTCGGCACGCATGTAGATGCCCCTCACCATTTTCTCAACGATGGGCGCACAGTCGAAAATCTTGCGCTGGATGTGCTGACTGGCCCCGCCTTCGTCCTTCATATGGATGATGAAGTCGAGGCAATCACAGCCGAAATACTGGATGCTGCCCCGATCCCGACCACGACCTCGCGCCTGCTCCTGCGCACCAAAAATTCCCACCTGTGGGCATCTGGT
>JACNJN010000141.1 GCA_014382535.1 Candidatus Desulfolinea nitratireducens
ACAACTGATCTGCCACTGGAACAACCCTGCGCAGGGAGAGGCACCTGCGGCTTATGTAAAGTGATCAATGAAGGAGGGCTTACAGAGCCTGACGAAGTTGAACTGGAGCATCTATTACCGGGGGAAATCACAGTTGGCACTAGGCTTGCCTGCCGTGCAAGAATCCAGGATGACACCTCTGTGATGCTCACCCCGGTGGCCGTTTATTCAAATAAGGCCTTTCGGGGTAGCTCCAGATTTAAAAGAGAAAAAGATATTCCCCTGGGGTTGGCAATTGATTTAGGCACTACAACGGTCGCTGCTTATATCACGATGATGGATAACGGAGAGGTTTGCGCTGGAGCCGCCACGTTAAACCAGCAGGCTGTCTTTGGAGCAGACATCATTTCCAGGCTGGATTCAGCCACAAAAGATCCAGTCATCGCAGAGAGATTACATAAGCTGGCCCTGGCCTCGATCAATCATGCCATTGATGCCCTCAAATTATCTAAAAATATTTTGAGACGGGTGGAAGTTTTAACCATTGTTGGAAATCCCGCCATGCACCATCTGCTGGCAAAACTGCCGGTAAATAAACTGGCTGTTTCGCCTTTTCAGCCAGTGAGCAATTTGGCGATAAAGGACGCCAACAAACTTTTAGGCGGATTTTTTTCGGGACACGCGCAAGTCAACTTGCCACCCCTGGTCGGCGGATTTGTTGGTTCAGACGCATTGGCCTGCCTGGCCTATTTTGGATTCGATAATCCTCCCGGCCCGATTGCTGCCATTGATCTTGGCACCAACGGAGAGGTCATGGTTACCGACGGGAAGCGAATTCTCACCGGATCAACAGCAGCTGGTCCAGCCTTCGAAGGAGTCAATATCTCCTGCGGATGCCGTGCAGTGGATGGCGCTATTGTCGATGTGAATATTCTTGATGAAGAAATCCAGTTCAAGACCATTGCGGATGCCCCTCCAGTTGGGCTGACCGGTTCAGGGCTGATCAGTGCAATCCATGAGTTTTGCAAAATTGGGCTTATCCATGAAAGTGGCAAGATCAATTTAGAATCACCTTATTTCGAAAAGTGGGGAACCCAGAAAAATAAAATCCGTGCCATCCATATCGATCAAGGGGCAAATATTTTCATCACCCAAAAAGATATTCGGGAGCTGCAAAAAGCAAAAGGTGCCATCTGGGCAACCACTGAGATTTTAATGAAGAAACTTGATCTATCGCCCGAAGATCTCCAGAAGATCTACCTGACAGGATCCTTTGGCGGGAAAATTGAGGTTGATTCTGCGATAGGGATCGGAATGATCCCCAGGGTGAACAAGGAAGTGATTGAGTCTGTTGCCAACGGGGCCGGTTTTGGTGCGGCACTCTTCCTCTCTGATAGCGGTTTTGCTCTCGGAGAAAAAATCGCAGCCGAGGCCGAACAAATTGACCTGGACCGGGCAGCAGATTTCACCAAACTCTTTATTGACGCGTTGAAATTAGGAGAAGTCTAACGCAATATTTGCCAGATGCATTCAATGTGGGGAATTTGGGAGTGGCTAAAATCGTGAGTAAAGCCTTATCCGTCATTGCGAGGAGAGTTTCACCCGACGAAGCAATCTCCACGACGAACAAGAGGATTGCCACGCTCGCTCCGCTCGTTCGCAATGATAAATACTCACCAAATTAGGCACTCCCGCGAATTTCGAAGCGGTACGATTCAGTCTCAAGAGTGTTATATAAGCCAGATACCCGAAAAACAGCTAATGGACAAATTGTTTAAACACCGCACAATTATACGTCTTTGCAAGACAGCTTGACCGTCGAAGCAATCTCTCTCTCGGTTCAGGAGACTGCCGCGCTGCGTAAACTCCGCTCACACGAGTACCCTGAAGGGCATTATGCCCAAAAGGGTAGTGACGTAGGTTTGTACGACCTTTATTTGATTTATCCATAAGGAGGAGGTTTTATGAGTGAGAAATATAAAGTATACGGTTATCGCTGGGTAGTATTGGTCGTCTTCATGTTCATCAACCTGACTATCCAGATGTTGTGGATCACCTATGCCCCGATCACAGGTCTGGCTGCAAAATTCTATAATGTCACAGATTTGCAGATCGGCATGTTATCGATGGTCTTTATGATCGCTTTCGTTCCCCTCTCCATTCCTGTTTCATGGGTGATCGATACCTACGGGTTCCGAATCGGTGTTGGGATTGGTGCGGTTTTGATGGGCATTTTCGGCCTGATGCGTGGTTTCGCAGGAGCGAATTACACTTTGGTGCTGTGGAGTACCGTCGGGATCGCCATCGCCCAGCCATTTCTGCTCAACGCCTGGACCACCGTCCCGGCCAAATGGTTTGCGGCCGAGAACCGCGCTACCGCTGTTGGGCTAATTACATTAGCAAATCTGGTCGGTGTCGCCTTGGGGATGGTGCTCACCCCGATCCTGATCGAGACGATGTCCATCGCAGATGTGCAGTTGGTCTACGGCGGAATCGCTGCTTTTTCGGTGGTTTTATTTCTGCTGCTCGTGCGTGAAAAACCTGCCGCCCCACCTTGCGCCCCGGGCGACGAGACTCGTGCCCTGATGCTGGATGGCCTGAAACATGCCCTCAAGATCAAACCTTTCTGGCTCTATCTTTTTATTTCCTTCATCGGGCTGGGCATCTTTAACGGGTTGACCACCTGGATCGAAGCGATCATTCGTCC
This sequence comes from Candidatus Desulfolinea nitratireducens, assembly GCA_014382535.1. GTDB lineage: Bacteria > Chloroflexota > Anaerolineae > Anaerolineales > Villigracilaceae > Desulfolinea > Desulfolinea nitratireducens. Next base: position 2,687 of record JACNJN010000141.1, read on the forward strand.
ACGCGGATTTACGCCCAATGATGCTGGCACGCTCGGTGCATTGATGATCGTTGGCGGCCTGATCGGCGCAGTTGTCCTGCCTGCCCTCTCCGATAAACAAGGCAAACGTCAATTCTATATAATTTTAGCTTTTGCAGGATCAATTCCAGGTCTGATCGGGTTGACCTTTGCCACATCCAGTGCGCTGCTATTTGCTTCAGCTGCCCTGATGGGGTTCTTCCTCGTCAGCGCCCTGCCAATCGGAATGCAGTACTCTGCCGAGATCACTTATCCCACCCCTGAGGGGACATCAAATGGGCTGATCCAGCTATTTGGACAGGCCGCAGTGGTTTTCGTCTATATCATGGAAGCAATGAAAACCAGCGATGGTTCATTTACCCCGTCACTATTGCTTGCCATTGGATTGCTCGTTCTGAGTGTTGGGATTGCTACACAGTTGAAAGACCCACAAAAGGGATCCTGAATATAAATCCCCCCGATTCTAAAAACTGACCCTCGCCGCAGCATACTGCGGCGAGGGTGACATCACCATTTCCCAGCCCCTCTTCTCCAAGCATCTCAAATCAAAAATATTTCAAATCGTTTTATATTTTAAGGGAAACTATCAAAAACCTTAACTACAATCCATAAAATCATATTGCCTTGCAGATGAATTCCGATATAATAAACTAAATTAAGCAGATATATCCAGTAAATTTACGCCAAGGCAGCATCAGCGATGGCAATCGAAAAACAGCAAACCCTTTTTGCACTGGACTGTGGCGCAACCAATTGGCGCTTATATCGTTCTGCGTACAAATGGACTGGAAATCGTGCTCAATTAATTAGCGAACCGCAGGCTTCGCCTATAACCAGTTTTATCGACAGAAAATTACCGGCTGTCATCTGCCTGGATCCTGAGGGGGCCAATCTTGAAAGTTTTGGGGAAATTGCCCAGGAACGCCTGGAAGATGAGCAAAGCCGGGAGCGAGTACGGGAATATTTCAAACCTTGTATCGGCTCCCATCTGGAAGAAAATCCACTGCCCCACCAAAAACGATATACCCACACCCAAAGCATTTTGTATACCAGATTGCTGTTATCGACAATTCTGGATCAAATCAGACAGGAGAAATGGAGGGCAGAAGCCTTTGACGATCGGCTGTGGTTTACATTCGCCTATCCAATTCACTGGCGCTACGATCATGGCGGGATAATCTTCGCTGAGTATCAACAACTTATCCAGGAGTGTTTTGGGGAGGATTTCAGGCAAATCCGGTTTGTAGCTGAACCAGAAGGAGCTATCCTAAGTCTGCAACACCGTGGATTACTGGAGAAGCAAGGGGGCGTAACCCTCATCGTTGATGTTGGAGGCAGCACCACCGACATCATTGCTGGCGAAGTAAATCCTGCCAATGGTCATCTCAACTTTCTGGGACGCTATGGAGAACCCTTTGGTGGGGGTTTGTATGATGCCGAATTGGCTAAATATATCGCAGACGAAATGAAAATCCCCGCATCGGCGCTCGCCGATGATCCCTCTGCCCTGGTTTCATTACGGATATCGGGCCAGCGCCTAAAAGAATCTCTAAGCCGCCAAATGCTGTCACCGGGTAGAAATAAGGCCATCCACCAACGCAATCTGACATTGGTTATGCGAGATGGCACTGTTTTTCGTCGGATCATTGCACTTGATGAAGCTCGGTTTCAAGAGGCCACATCACATTTGGATATCGATTTTCGAGACCTCATCAATCGTGCCCTGGAAGTAATTGCGATTTCCCAGAGTGAAATAAAACAGGTAGTTCTGGTCGGAGGTGGGGCACAACTATTCACGATCATGAGATTTCTGCGCGAACGCTTTGGCGTAGAGCGAGTTATATTGGCAGACAACCCGGATGAAGTTGTGGTCCAGGGGATCGGATTAGAGTACCAGGCTTCCTTTGATACTATTGAACCGACGATCATCTTTCCTGCCCAGACATCAGAAAATATTGCAAAAGAAGGGCCTGCTTCCCTTTCCCCTTCCTGGTTCCTGCAGCTCGGAGACGATCGGTTCCCCCTTCATCAGGGGATCACAAAAATGGGGCGTGGGGAAAGCAACGATATCCAAGTAGATGATATCAAGGCTTCTCGGCTGCATACAGAAATTTCAATGAGTAACGACAAATTGGAAATTTTTGATAAAGGCAGCACCAATGGAACATTTATCAATGGTCAACGCCTGAAAGCGCATGAACCGAATGTGTTAGAAGTTGGTAATATCATCTCAATCGGAAAATTAAAGTTTGAGGTGATCCGGCAAGAAGAATAAATAGGTGGCTTATGGCTGAAGAAACTCAAATCATTTCATCGGAAGATTCTGAACCAGTACCCGGGGAAAATATTAGCGCCGAGACATTGATGGCTGCTGGGGATGCCCTGTCAAAATCGATGCTATTCACCTTAAGGCGTGACTATCTATATTGCTCGGTTTTAGAGGAAGGATTTGTTCAATTACTTCCTGAGACCCCTCCGCAACAACAAGATATTGCCTTTCTCGAGCTGGAACAAGTCGGCAAATCCGTTGATGGATCACCCCAGGAATATATCAGAGCGATTCAGACCACGCTGGCAGCTTGTCATGATCCACGCTATCGGCTGATCTTTCTGATCAGCAGCGATGGTTTGCGCAACAAGATTTTTATCGGGATCAGTGCTCAAACGGGGGGAACTCAGCCCAAGATATTCGCAGAGCAATTGGGCCAATTCCTGAGTTCAAATTGGCCCGGAACGCGCGTTCGCAGCGTAACCGATTACAAACGTATCGTGGATCAGGTGCATGTGCCTTTGAGCACCTACCGATACGCCCGTGCCTTCACCGGGATTCCGTCTACAAAATTAAGCAATATTCCCAACGAATATCCGCAAAGCCTGGATCGCTTCATGCGTGGCCTGCGCGGAAAGCCTTATGTCTACATGGTTGTTGCAGAGCCGATGTCGGAAAAATCTGTTGGTGAGATTGTGAGCACTTGTCAGACATTATCAGGCCAGGTACACGCCTTTACCAAATCAACTATCCAACGTAGCCAAAGCTCAGGACTCTCGGAAACAAGCACCAAAACAGAGGGTGATACGACCACAGAAGGGTCTACCAAAGGAAGAACCGACAGCGAAACTGCCAGTAAAACCAAAGGCGTATTGGGTACTTCGCTCGAAAAATCAACAGGCGCGAGCAAGGGGCTAAAAGCTGCCGGGCTGGCAGGTGTATCCGGACTGTTGCTGGCAACTGGTGGACCTTTTCTGCTCTCGGGTATGCTGGGCATGTTCGGGCAGCTTCTACCTTCCACAGGGTCATCAGATACAACCGGGACAAGTACCTCTGAATCAGACTCCTTGAGCCGTTCATCCAGCCTTTCCACCGGCGAATCCACTACCAGCGGGGAATCGCTCTCATTTGGACAAGAGTATCTCAACAAACATGCTGAGGCCTGCATAAAATTGTTGGAAAAGACAACTGAGCGTTTCGAGGTTGCCCGAGCCCAGGGCTGCTGGAATGTTGGCGTTTATCTCGTCAGCAATCAGGCAGAAGCTGCAACTCAGGCGCAGGCTCAATTCAAGGCTTTGGTCAGCGGGGAAAAGAGTACAGCCGAACCGATCCGGGCCCACGACCTTGGAATACTTTGGGATGGGCAAATTCAGGTTTCACTGGACGCTTTTCAACAGCCGCCATTGCGTCTTTTTGCACCACAAAACGGGGAACAATTGCATCACCCGCTGGGGAAATTCTTTGAAAACCTGACTACACCAATGAATACCGACGAATTATCACTCCTGGCAAACCTGCCTTTACGTGAGATACCTGGTATTCCCACGCAACCAGCAGCCTACTTCAGCTTAAACCCTCCAGTACCGAATTCATCAACGCCAGGCCTGCAACTTGGACAGGTTCTTGAGGGTGGGGAGGAAATAGGCGATCTTAATTATGAGATTGATACCGATACCCTGACACGCCATGTTTTTATCACTGGCATCACGGGCAGCGGTAAATCGAATACCTGCCGACGCTTGATAGAAGAAATGATGACGCAGGGCAAAAATTTTCTGGTGATTGAGCCTGCCAAAGATGAGTACGTACAACTTGCCCTGGCATATAACAAGGCCAATACTTTTGATCGAAAAATAGCAGTCTACGTCCCCGGTCGTAAAAATATTGGTAAAACCCCTCTGGACCAATTACAACTCAATCCCTTTGATATTATTCGTATCCCAGAAGCTACTGCCCAGGTGATGCCCCATTTGGATCGCTTAAAATCCATCTTCAATGCCAGTTTTCCCATGTACGAAATCTTGCCCGTCATTTTGGAAGAAGCGCTGGTTGATCTGTATAGTAGTCAGGGCTGGCTGGAAGAGGAGCTCCCTCCAGATGAGGTTCAGTGCCCAACCTTGAGCCAAATGCACGACCGGCTTTCAGGTTTAATTCGCAGCAAGGGGTATGAGGAACGGATCACACTCAATATCACTGCGGCAATGAAAACACGAATAAGCAGCTTAATGCGAGGGTGGAAAGGGAATCTTTTCGATCTTCCAACATCTACACCCTGGGCAGATCTGTTCGACCGACCAGTTGTGATCAACTTGCAGCAAATGGGTGACGATGCTGATAAATGCTTCACGATGGCACTTTTGCTGAACTTCCTATATGAATATAGGCAGGCGCAACATGAGATCGAGGGGTCACCTGAATCAAGTACCTTGCGCCACCTGGCAATCATCGAGGAAGCACATCGCATATTGCGAAAGGCTTCGTCCAGCGTTGGAGAATCCAACCCCCAGGCAAAAATGGGAGACATGTTTTCAGATATCATGGCAGAAATTCGCGCCTACGGACAGGGGGTAGCGATCATTGATCAGGTGCCTGCCAAGCTGATTCCTGATGCCATCAAAAATACCAACCTGAAAATCATTCACCGTTTGGTCGCAGCTGACGACCGGGATGCCATGGCAAGCGCGATGGCTTTAACTGAAGACCAGGCCAAAGTGATTGCTCGCCTGAAAGTGGGGCAGGCAATCGTATCGGGGATTCAGGATGATATGGCTTCCTGGGTCAAAATATTTTTTTCACCAATCCCGCGACCAGACTAAATCCCATAAAACAGATAGCCCCGGAAGCAAGTTCAACAATGGAGGAAGATATGTCAGGCACACTTTCTGCAGAATCAATCAAAAAGACAATTACTTACTTCTATCTGTTATCCTTTTGCCCGCCAACAGATTTAGGAGCGTTCAAGGAACATGTGAAACCCTGGAAAAGGCAAATCGCCAAAGCTGCAGGGATGAGCGAAGCAAAGTTTTTCAAGGCAGCCATCCCCGAAGTATGCAGCCGGATCGTCGCCTTCCATGAAGATTCTCGTGAGCCAAGTCAATATTGGGTCGAAGCGCTTATAATAAAGGCCGGCAAGGCGGATGAAAACCCCCAAGGGGCCTATGACTTTCAGGAGGAATTATCCAAGGTGGCACGGCTACCTCAAAGAGCCTTACCTGAAAACCGTTTGCACCGAAAAAAAGGTTGTGCCTTTTGCCAACTCCCCTGCAATTATGGCTTTTTTACACTGGTTTCCGATCCGGATTTCGACACACTGCAGGATATGCTTGAAGCGGAGGTCAATCGGTCTGGAGATACAAAGTCAGCTATTCGTCCGGTCTGGAATTTCACTTTCTCACATCTTATTCAGTCTATAGATTTCGAAGAAGAATACACGATCCACCAGAGACACCTCGGTAATCTATCCTATTGCCTGCTCATGCTGGCCATGGCTAAATCACGACTGGCTTTACCAGCAAAACAACTGCAGGTTTATCAGGTAATAAATCAAAGACTTATGCAACCTAACAATTCTGCAAATAGGAATTGAGGCCTATTTCATTATCGGGCAGAATATATATAATAAAATCGTAACTAATCAGCCTCCCTCCAGATGTCTCTGCGAGGAGCATGCTTTTGCGACGCGGCAGTCCCCCACACTTTGCGGGAGATTGCTTCGTCGGGAAAAGCTCTCCTCGCAAAGACATACCTGAGTAGTTACATAAAATCAACAATAAAATAATAACCCTGACACATCACAAATAGCTTCTTACTCAATTCAGGACTGAACCACAAACCTTTACAGGCGTGTTTTCAGTCAGGAAAATGAGCAAGGAGCTTTTCGTTTTTCAGGCAAAAAAAGGAGTTTCAATCATAAGACAATAGAAGATACTCAAACTAAAGAGTTCAAACTCGAGGTCTTATTAATAGCATTTCAACTCTCCTCAACAGAACTCAAAGCCACAATTTGATCGCTTGTTTTCAAAATACAAATAACTATGATTAAGGAGAGATTGACATGACGGATGAAAATATTTTTTCAAACGAAGAGATTTTAGAATCTGGTGAAACCCGGAAAACGGAAAATCAGGAACTGGATGATGCCACCAATGAACCCCGTTCTTTTGTTGAAAAGAATGGAAATTATGAGCAAGCTGAGGCGATCCAGAATACACTCACAACTCTGATAGACAATGAAACAGTTAAAACCAGCCAATTGGAATACGAGCCCGGCCCCGTTCAGCAACCCCCGGATTGGGATCACGGTCCCCAAAAAGACGAGGTTAACCTGGAAGATGAGAACACCGTACAGGGTCGCCAGCCCAAGATTCGCGGTGATCTGAGCGATCTAGAGCCTGCTGGCTCAGATGACGATAAAGTTGAAGCGACTCCCATCAATCTGCCTGGTCCACAGGCCGCAGCCGAGATTTTGAGTAGTTCCTCCGTTTCCATATCCCAACCCGAAGACAACAGTCTGCTTGGGCGACAATCCTCAGCCCGAGACGATTTGGATCAGGTTACAGAAAACGAAGGAAGTGGAAAAGGTGACGAAGCTACCCCGATCAATCTGCCCGGTCCAGAAATGGCAGATACTGGTCTACCTACCACCGCCAAAGATAGCCTCAGTGATGGAAAATCCGAAGGTACCGCCAAAGACCCACTCACGGGCAAGGGCGGAGAGAATCAGAGCGGTTCAACTGGCGGAGAATCTTCAGACAGCCCTGTGATGGAGCAGTCAACAGAAGGAAATACACCAGCCGATGCAATCTCCGATTCAAAGAAAATCGGGCGTGGACTTGGTACCGAAGTTCCCCCCAGCGAAATTGACGGGAATGAGCCTGTCTATGAAGTGGACCCAAATGCTTCTGACCTCGGAAAAGATATCAACGAAGGTACCAATCAGGCAGAAGGAAAGACTGGCGATTTAGACCCCCAACGTATCGGTGACGGTCAACTCCCTGAAGAACTGCAAGTTCCCTTTGGCAAGGGCAAAGATGGCCTGCTCTTCCCCGGTGGAGGCAAAAACATCCCCGGCGGCGGACGAGACGATATACCCGGTGGGAGCAGCACCTCGGGCGGCGGGCCGCCGGTTGGCAACTATGGTCCAGGCTCTAAGGGTAAGGGTAAAGGTAAAGGAGATGCCGGTCAAGAACAACGGCAAAGAGATGTGAATATGGCCATACATATTGATAACGCACCTATGTCAGATACATCTGTTCCTTATATGGATAGTAATGGAACTGTATGGGTCTACGACAAGGAGACGGGATTCTGGTCTCCTAAAGCTAATACTATTGATGGCGACCAGCCAATGCCTTACACTGGTTCCGGTAAATGGGGTGGTGGTGAACATGATCCCGATGAGCCCGTGGGCGGCCCGGATGGTGATTCCGGCAAGGTCTTTCCAGTCTATTATGGCAACAAAGGTGCTGGGGGCGATAGAGGTGGCAGAACCCCCGGCGATAAAGACGGCGATGACGACTCAGGCAAATTCCTGGGCGACCCAGATCTCGGTGGAGGTTACTGGACGAATAAAGACCCCGGCGATCTGGACTACTACACCCCCGATATGCTTTCAGATGCGAATGCGAGCAAGAAAACAGGGAGAGGATAGCAAAGATGAAAGAAACTAATGAGACTTCTGAGAAAGAAGTTGAATCCAATCAGATCCGCGGCTCCGAACAGACGAATCTCGATGAGGTCACCCATGAGCCACGGGCTCACGTGGAAGAATCCGGCGACTATCACCAGGCAGAAGCCATACAGAAATCACTCGAAAAACTAACTGAAAGTGCGGCTGAAAAGGAAACACCTATTTCTCAGCCTGAGGGTGAAGGTCTTACCGAAGAAGTAAGTGTACGGGGTGATCTGGATCGTGCTACTACCGGTGGCGAGGGTAACAAAGATGAAGCTACCCCGATCAACCTGCCCGGTCCGCAGGCAACATCAACAATTGATTTAGGCGAAACCCAACCGCCCGTTTTGGACACTGAAAATGAAAGTGGTATTGGCGGACAGCCCGCTGTGCGCGGTGACCTGGATCAAGCCACTACCGGTAGCGAAGGTGGTAAAAAAGATGAGGCCACGCCAATCAATTTACCTGGCCCACAGACAGCAAATGCAACCATCTCAAGCGATGATACAAATTTTGAAAAATCTGAGGGTGGACGAACTGGCAATCAAACTATATCAGAGGAAGAACCGGAACCTTCAGTGTCCAGCACAGCCACTGGCCAGTGGCGAGGTTCAGAAATTCCACCAGGTGAATTACCGGCACTGGAAGAGATACCTACTGACGATGAGATGGAGGCAGATTCTGAGGGTGAGTTGCCTCCTCCAGACGAGGGAACGCAGGAGGGTGATGAGCATGATGACGCACCAGATTGGTATCTGCACAAAGATAAAGATGGCAATATCACCGTGGTGGATAAAAATGGCAATCCCGTAGACAGCCCTCCAAAAATCGTTAATTTCAATGGAAAGAACTATGCCATTTATCCGGGAGATGAGTTGCCCATCAAAGCGGACGGAAGTGTTACAGACCCTGAGAAACTTGCCGAATTCGAGATTTCTTCTTACAAAGCGTCCGGCAAAGGGATGCAGATCTACTCGGATAATGATGGAAATCCTGTTGTCGTGGATGAGAATGGCCACCCGGTGGGCAGTCCCCCGTCTGTCATCCAGGACCCGACCACGGGCAAGTATTATTTCATCACAGAGACCGATCCTGGAAAACTTAGTTCCTTCACCAAGTCGGGGAATTTTGCTGAGGCTCTTTCAAAAGGGCTGATCTCTGAAGCGCCTGATTACAAAGCGTCCGGCAAAGGGATGAAGATCTACTCGGACACTGAAGGGAATCCGGTTGTCGTAGATAAAGACGGCCACCCGGTGGACAGCCCCCCCGCTGTCATCCAGGACCCGGCCACGGGCAAATATTATTTCGTCACAGAGATCGATCCGGGAAAACTCAGTTCCTTTACCAAGTCAGGGAATTTTGCTGAGGCTCTCTCAAAGGGACTGATCTCTGAAGCGCCTGATTACAAAGCTTCCTCGAAAGGGATGAAGATCTACTCGGACACTGAAGGGAATCCGGTTGTCGTAGATAAAGACGGCCACCCGGTGGACAGCCCCCCCGCTGTCATCCAGGACCCGGCCACGGGCAAATATTATTTCGTCACAGAGATCGATCCGGGAAAACTCAGTTCCTTTACCAAGTCAGGGAATTTTGCTGAGGCTCTCTCAAAGGGACTGATCTCTGAAGCGCCTGACTACAAAGCTTCCTCGAAAGGGATGAAGATCTATTCAGACAATGAGGGAAATCCTGTTGTTGTGGATGAGAATGGTCACCCGGTGGACAGCCCCCCCGCTGTCATCCAGGATCCGGCCACGGGCAAATATTATTTCGTCACAGAAACCGATCCGGGAAAGCTCAGTTCCTTTACCAAGTCGGGGAATTTTACTGAGGCTCTTTCAAAAGGGCTGATCTCTGAAGCCTCTGATTACAAAGCGTCCAGCAAAGGGATGAAGATCTACCCGGATAATGATGGAAATCCTGTTGTTGTGGATAAAGATGGCCATCCCGTAGATAGCCCCCCGTCCGTCATCCAGGACCCGACCACGGGAAAATATTATTTCATCACAGAAACCGATCCGGGAAAACTTAGTTCCTTTACCAAGTCGGGGAATTTTGCTGAGGCTCTTTCAAAAGGGCTGATCTCTGAAGCATCCTACTACAAACCACCCGGATGGGGAGGAAAGCCTTCATAAGTTATTGACCCCCATAGCCTGCACCGGATTTAGCGGTGGCAGTGATGATTAGAAAAAGGCTGAGTTTTCTTACTCAGCCTTTTGATTTCCCATTGATTAGATCTCCTGCATAAGTCAAGAAACCAGCATGCTCTCGTCATCGAGAACGCTAATCCAGATTTCTATTATTCGTGTTCCCAGATGGCACACATTTCAAAGCTGGCTTCTGCTTCACCAGGATCACCCAATGCTTCAAGAATACCAGCCCGATCACACCATAACCAGGCATGGGGCGGATGTTCATCGTTGGGCACAAGATCAATAGCTTTCTCAATTGCAGCCAGAGCACCATCCATATCTCCCTGTCCAATTCGCTCTTGAGTAAGGCCCCAGCATCCGTCAACACTGGAACAGGAATTTCCTCCTGAAAAACTGGAGAAGGCCAGCACCATTATCGCGATAATCACTAAACCGATCACTGCCAATCCAAGTGGATTCTTTTTCAGGCGCTCCTGCCAGGAGAGCGATGGCCGGCTCTTTGATGATTCGACAGACTCCGATTTGGCGGGTTCGGGAGGCCCCGCCTCGGGGCTGATCGTTGTTTTGGGTACGGAGGCAGGCTCCTCCTCCGGCTGCGATACGGGTTCTCCCGTCATATCTGCAATTGTCTCTACTCCCATCAACTCTGTGGGTAGTTCAGAAAACTTTTCTGCAATAGGATTTTCATCCACCATAGTGGGTAAGGCTGAAACATCAGGGGTTTCCAGTTTGTCATCTCCATCAAACCGGGCAACCAACTCAGGTGACAGGGCATCATCGAAGGCGCCAAATAATTCTGCCGCAGTCTGATAACGATCTTTTGGCTCCTTCTCCACGGCTTTATATATGACTCTTTCCAAGGAGGCTGTTAATCCTGGCCGAAGTTCTGAGGGCCGGGGTAAAGGTTCATTAATATGCTTGTGGATGATCGCCAGGGGGGTGTCAGAGGCAAAGGGCACTTTACCTGTCAGCATCTCAAAAAGGATGATGCCCAGCGAATAGATATCGCTGCTATTGTCCAGATCCAACCCTTTGCCCTGTTCCGGGGACATATACGTGGGTGTCCCGATCAGCGAACCTGTTGCGGTAAATTTTATCTCGCTCATCATTCGCGCAATCCCGAAATCTGTAACGAAAATATCATTAACTGTATTCATCAGGATATTCGATGGCTTGATATCACGGTGAATAATGCCTTGTCTATGAGCATAGTCCAATGCATCTGCTATTTGCTGCAAAGTTCTTTTTACCTGCCCAATCGGCAAATATTTACCATCTTTTGATAATTCGGCCATTTTGGATTGTAAAGTTCCCCCATCAATGAATTCCATCACCATATAATAGATATCATCTTCATGTTCGAAATCATGGATCTGGACTATATGCGGATGCCGTAAGGCGGCCACTGCTCTGGCTTCCCGTTCAAAGCGTGCCAGAAACTCCTGGCCGTCAGAGAGATAGGTATGCAGGATTTTTATGGTAACAAATCGATCTAATTTTTCATGATGGGCTTTATAGACCTCAGCCATACCTCCCTTGCCGAGACGTTCGATCAACTTATACTTCCCCAGTGTGATGCCAACCATATTCGCCATAGATGTCACTCCCTAATGTGATTTTAATTGATCAACCTGTGAGTATTTTACATCATAAATCGGGGTGGAATATTTCGAAAAAAGTGGGGGCGATTTTTCCGCATCGCTCGCTGACTTGGCAGGTCTGATGATGAACTCTTATTGACCCGTTATCTCCTCATGGCGTAATTTTGGAAGCTACATTTAGCAGGGACACTGTAAATCAGGGCTTGAGCCAATGTTCATATTCGTAACTTAATTCCCCCGCGATCTCCTTCGCACGGTATCTTGCCAAGCTGACCCGTTCCACACGCCACCAAAGCGGCTCGCTCGAAAAGGCAGCCATCCGCTCGAGGACCTTCTCACTTGGGAATACTTCTGCGTACAGGCCGAGGGTCAAATGCGGTCTATAGGGCGCAGTGCGGAACTCGGGAGCGCCGCGTGAAAGAACTTCCCGCAAACGTGGGATGCCTCCCTCAGGGTCGCGTATTTCCAGAAAGGGCGCAGAGGCAAAGCTGTTCATGCCACCGATCTCGATCTCAAATGATTGACTATTTGCCTTATCCAAAGCCTGTACCTGAGCATCCAATTGGGTCTGTGTGAAATCATCGTTGTACTGATCTTCCTCCACCAAAAAGCCACATACAAAGAGGGTAATATGCGGCTGACGATGATAAGGTTTCAGCAGGTAACCCTTGAGATGCTCCCTGGCGGCGTTGAACAAGTTATGAATGGCCCTGCTCTGATCGCAACGCAGCACCCAGACGGCGTAACTTTCCCGTCCACAGCGCCATTCGGGATAATCGCGGATTTCAGCGGGGATGGTAGTTGGAACCTGAGAGAGCATTGATCTATTTTATTTTTAACTCTTCGACGCGGGAAAATTTATGATATTTGATTTTTTATGGGATAGATGGGTGTGATAGGGTGTTCAGGAATTCAGTATGTAATGATTTATTATTCCTAAGAAAAATCAAAAATTGGTGTTTGCACAGTGCGAACAGGAGTTTTCTTTCCGAGAATGATATTATGTAAGCTTTCAACTGTTGCAGGGGAGAAAAACTCTTCGCCTGTTTCTGTATTTACTCGTGCAGGAACATTTTCAACAATATAAAATTTTCCATCTTTGAATAAAGAGTAGGTCACATTACGTTTGACCGTTTTCTCTGTACTGTTTTTTTGAGACATATTTATCTCCTAATCATAAAGTCAATCCATTTTTCAAGATCAGGTTCATAAGCCGTTATAATTTTGATAAAAGGCAATGTTGAGTAGGTACACTGAATATGAAGTGGGAGGATTCGACGCGTGGTCCCAAAATCAGGCAACTTGGACCGTACTTATCATTTGGATAATCTTCAATGATGGAGCCCGTTTTAAGAGTTTCTCGTATTTCTTGAACAGAAATTCCGCGTAATAGAGTTTGGTCAACAGCGTGTTTGGAGAATTCGAACTCGTCTCTGAGAAACTTGATCCGTAGCTCCTCGATATTCGGCATAAATTGATTATACAGTATTGTTTATTTGCTTGAATGGATTGGAATTGCTGATATTAGTATTTATGCAGGACTCCGAGAATTTCTCTCGGAGTCCTTTTTTTAACAACTCGACTTTGTGATCTTGTTGGGGCGACCCGTTTTTGTAAAAAGAATAGTCTTTTTATAGGACAACGGGGCGCCCTTACGAATCACTCTCTGATCCTAAACACCTCCCCAGCGCTTGTTCCCTGCACTTCGGGGAAGTAGCTCTGCCAGGCATGGGCCGGGAGAACGCGATATTCACCGGCCTGCAGGGGGATCAGGGTGTAACTGAGGACGTAGGTCCCGGCGGGGAGATAATCTGCCGCCCACTCAATGCGCTCATCCCCAATCTGGGGATCGCTGAAGAGCCACCAGCCCCAACCATTTGCAAAGGGATTTTCAGGATCGTAGAGTTCTGTGCTTTCAGAGGGCTCACCCAGTTGGGCAGTTTTGAGACGCTGGTTGAGAATCTCCGTCCCGGCAGGGAAGGCATCTTCAACCATGACGTAATAACTGTCTTCCGGAAGGTTAAGCGTAAGCTGGACCTTGAGCTTTGCACCCGGGATCAACTGGGCTGTAGAGAGCGGAGGGCACTCCTCTTCACAGTCAAAATCAGTATAGACGCGGGAGATTTCCATGCCCTGATTAAGCGCGGGAGCGGTTTCAGCAGCGCGGTCAGCAAACAGGGCCGCCCGATAATAGAGTCGGCCAACGCCTTCGGCGCGGGTGATATTGAGGGCATTTGGCAGGGCAAGCTGGAGTCCATCCAAAAGCGTGGATGTCGTGACAGGGACAAGGGCATTTGCCTGCCCCGCGCTGATATTTGCCCCATTCAGATCTGCAGAGAAATCAAAGCTGGCATTCAGCTCTCCGGCGCCTTTCATCACCTCGGTCAGGGCCAGGAGGGACCAGGAATTCTCATAGGTCGAATTCCAATAGCCGTGAATATTGCGATGGGCGCTGAGATAGCGAACGGCATCCTGCAAGAGCGGATTGGCCGGATCCTGTTGAGCGAGGGCATAGATAACGGTCGCAGTTGTGTAATTGGGCGTGCCGGGGTTTCGCCAGGAAGTAGAATCGCTCTCCCAGTGGGCGCCGCTCGCCGAACGCAGGGCAGATGCTTCCAGATTGGCCAGCAAGCTCCGGGCACGTGTGTCGCCGGGCGTTCTGGATTCAAGGGTCAGCGCGAGCAAAGCCTGCGCCCAGGGGCTGAGTTCATCCCGCCAGAGATCAAGCTGATCCACGGCAACCGCATCCGCGCCGCCGGTCATCTGCATCACATATTGGTAAAAAGCCAGGCGATCCTTCTCCCAGGTTTCAGTACTGGCACTCCCAATAATGGGAAGCGAAGCGACATGTATATATTCGCGGGCGTTGACAAAAACAGTCTCATCAATATAGGTGCCTGCCTCACGAGCCTGCCAGAGACCAAAAAGAATATAGGCAGAAAGATAGGGATCACCTTTGCGACCACTGCCGCCAATAGACGGGGAGGCCTGCACACCAATCCCATCATTGAAATTTGTAGAGGTGGCATACCAGCCCCAGCCATGATCTTCATTTTGGCGGGAGAGAAGATGCCGAACACCCTCATCCAGCGAGGCCTCAAGACGTTGCTTCAATTCGGGATCATCCAATCCTGCCGTCTGCAAGGCCTGATAGGTTTCAATATTTGGCAGGAGATAGGAGAGGATTTCTTCGTTATTCGCGTAAGATGGCGGGACGGGGATCGCTTCCAAACTATCCAGAATGGCGGCAGACAGCGAGGGCGATAACTCGACCTCCAGCTTGCCACCGGTGGGGATAAAGCTGCGCGGCAAGGAGATCGCCTCTGTTTTTGAGCCAGCCTCCTCGAGCGTTCCCGCAGTCACAAAGGATTGCGGCGAGGTATAGCGCAGGATCGGCAATGATCCCCAAATCGGTCGGGTAATATCCTGATAAGACCCAAATTCTGAATTGAAGAGCAGCTCGGCAACTGCGGAATCCTGTGCGGTCCCCCACCAGGAAACTTTCGTACGTCCACCGGCTGGAACGGAGATCTCCTGTTCGATCATCTCGGGATCATCCAGCAGGAAGCCGATCGCCTGCAGGGTAACAGTCCCCGTCAGGGCTGCGGCGGTATTATTATGTACGATGGCTGCCATTTCAACATGATCGCCAACGACCATGAATCGGGGCGTAACCGGCCTGATGAGCACATCTTTTGTGCTGACCACCTGCATCTCTGCGCTGCCGACGAGGGTATCCTTCGTCACACCGCGCAAATCGACATGCCAGGTTGTCAGGTTATCGGGCAATACCACGCTTACTTGTGCCTGCCCATTGGCATCGGTTAGAACTTCGGCATTCCAATAGGCAGTATCGGGGAAATTATCGCGGACGACAGAAATATCTTCGCCACCGCCACCACCGCCCAGACCGCCTTGTTCCAGGAAAATACCATAAACACTATCACCCGACATCGAGAGATTCGTTCGAATACCGAGGCTTGATTTCTCGTAAAAGGCCGTCTCAATCGGGAGAGAGTTGGGGTCTGCCAGGGCCAGAGCCGCCAGATCAACCACCGCCAGGGAAAACTCTCCCTGCACGGGGCTGCCCTGCGCATCGGTCACAAGAATCCCAAAACTGACATCGCCGCCCGGTTCCGAGCGTGATGGTTGGGAGGTCAGGCTGACATTCAAAAGCTGCGCATCGGGCGCAATCTCGAGTTCAACATAGCCTACCCTGAAATTATTTCCACTTAGCAGAACTGCTGAGAAATAAACTGTTGGGGCATCCTCATCGCTGAGGGGGAGTCTATATGTCGTGCCACCCGGTTCAATTCCGATAATTTCAGATGTATGGATCGTCCCGCGCTCGACGGAAACCAGCGCATAGGTGGGCGCCTCGAGTGGATTCGGGATAAAGATCTGGGCGGTATCGCCGGGTTTATAGGAATCACGATCTGCCGTCAGGCGGATATGCTGGTGAGGCAGATTCGGCCATACAGCCTGCTCGGCCCCCGCCACCCAAAGCAGAATCTGCGTGGAGGCATTTTCCCCGCCCACATCGAGGATATAGGTCCCCGGTTCGGGAGGTGTAAAGGAGAGCCGTGCGATCCCATCGCTGCCCGTCACCAGGTCCACGTTACTGACGGGTGTATAGACGGGGATATAGATTGGGGGGTCGTAGGCGTTATCGGATTCCTCCCGCTCCCAGGCAATCTGTTGAAAATCGGCATGCAAGTTACGGTCCGCGGAGGGATCGCCATTCCAGTCAACGGTCAGAACATCAAAGCCCATTTCTGTCTCTTCGCGTCCCACCCAGAGATCTGATCGCAATCCAACATAAAATTCTTCAGGGTGAACCAGGGCGCTTGCACGCGCGCTGATCTGCTGGCCGCTTTCATCCTGGGCGGTGATCTCGAGGGTCAGTTCACGCGTCCCCTCGGGAATATCCAGATCATCGAGATCCAGGCTCAGAATTCCATCGGCATTGGTGAGACCTTCACCATCAGCGATACGGTCACCAAAATACCCAAATCCATCGTCATAATAGCCACGCAGCCAGCCAAAATTCAACTCACCAACGCGGTAGCCGGGCAAGCGGAAATAGCTGCCGTTTTCGTAGAGCGCCCACTGGACGGGGAGGTCACCTGCCGGGGCGTCAAAATAATAGCGGGCAGAAAGTTCTGCGTTGAGGCTGTCTCCGCTCTTGATCGCTTCGGGGGTCATCTCCAACTCGAGATTGATCTCCGGTTTGCGATAATCGGCAACCTGGAAGGATGTAGAAAATCCGAGATCCTGATTATGGAAAGAATAGTACCCGGTCCGACCATCTTCAGGGATCGTAAAGGAACCATTGGCCGTGCCGTAGGCAGAAAGGGTTGGGTTGAGGGTATGAATATTCTCCCCCCAACCGTCAGAAATGGTCAGCGGCAGGGAGGTCATCTCGGGCGCGTTATAACGGCCATCAAAGGCCTCGCGGAGAATAGCCTTAAAATAGACCGTTTGACCGGGCCTGTAAATCGGACGATCTGTATAGAGATAAACTTCGGTATGCGGTGGGCGGCGATCCACCGAAAGACCAAATTGCCACGGGGAAATATCATTGCCCCAAATAGAAGAACTAAAGCCGAAAACATCATCACCAGGCTGGCCGAGCAGGGCATAGTAATCCTGATAAGAGTCGCTCTGGGCCGGGATCACACCACGCCAAAGCCCGTCAATATCTGTTTGCCCGCTGGCAAGCAGTGTGCCCGTTTCATCATAGATCGAGACCGGCTCTCCTGCCAGGGGTGCATTTGTCCCCAGATCAGATGCCCAAACAAGGGCGTCTGTTGTGCCGAATTTAAAGACCAGATTAACATTGCTGGCAACCAGATAGGAGGGGGTAATATTATCATTGACTCCCCCTACTTCCTGAATACGCAACGAATAAAAGCCAGGGCTGATCTGCCCGCCATTTGCAAGAGAGAGGGCGATCGTTTTGCTTTTATTCTTTTCAATATCCAAATTCTGCCGCAAGGTGGTCGGATTCTCGGGCTGGTAATTTCTGCGGTTTTCGAAACTATTGGGCCCAAATAGAGGGAAGAAATCAACCAAAGGAACCTCGCCCAGGGTCAGATCGATGCTGGAGATATTGGTGGACTGGATATAAAAAGTTGGTTGATCTGCAGAAGAAAAATAGAGTTCTGCGCCGATATAAGGCATGGCAATTTTTGGTTTTGGCGCAGGGGTGGAAAAATTATAGATATAGCTTTGACCCAATGCCTGTCCCCAAACATCTTTCAACCCAGGAGAAACCGTGAGGGTATAGTTTTCTTCATGCGCAAAAGAGCCTGAAAAAGAAAGCTGGTTTTGGTAGACATAGGCTTCAAAACCAGATATTTCCGGGCTAAGTGATAGATAATCTTCGATGTTCTTCTCTTCAACATTGGTCGTAAAATATAACCGTCCCCCACCGCGTTCTGCGGTTACGCCCCCCTTTTCGGGTTTGGTTGATTCCACGTCAAAATCAGGAGAGGAAATAAGCGTCATATCCCAATCTTTTCCCAGCGAGGTTCCGCCCTGCGCCTGTGCTGCACCGTTCAACACAAAACGGTAACTGGAATTTCGGGCCAGGATTCTATCAACAATAAAAGTTACAGAACGGGCATCTTCCGACCATTCATATTCCCCTTCAACTGCGCCAGCAGGACCGAGCAGTGATAAATTTGACTCTACGCTGGCGGCGTCCATCGGTTGGTTGAAAATCAGGCCCAACTCCAGATCAAGCGGTAGCGGAATTTCTGTTGAGGGGGTAATTTCGAGCAGGCGCGGCTTCCCGGTCGTGAAGGACCAACTGATCGTCGTCCCCTCACCCTGCGCCAGCCTCGTCCCCGCAACGCTGACAAGATCGGCATTCAGGAGAGCATGATAAGTGACACCGCCCGCCAGGGCAGGTTCGGGATAAAAAATATACGTGCTCGTATTCAGCCATTCGCCGCGCCCCTCGGCGGCAGGTGCCAGTGAAAAGGCAGCCGGCAATGAGTCCCCATCTGCGCCAAGGGGAACCACAGGTTGATTAAAACTAACCACGACTGCCGAATCGACACTCAGGTCCACGCTCCCATCCTGGGGCAAAACTTGGACGGGACGCAGGGAATCTGCCACGTTAAAGGCATAGCTGAGGGATTCCTCCAAGGCGAGCCCGTTCGAGGCTTTCGCCCCCGTACCCAGCCCAAACTTCAGGCTTGCTCCCGCTTCCACAGGTTGGTCCGGTCTGAAGGCGACCGTGGCATCATCCGCCCAGACAAAGTCACCTCCCACAGCAGGATCAGCGTTCCAGGCACCTTCCACCGAAACCCGATCCATGGGTTGATTGAAATAAAAGACGATCTCTTCCTGGGTACCGATCTGACTTCCGCTCAACGGAACTGTCTCCACTATGGTGGGCGGCAAGGTCTGCGGAATTGGGGTCGGCGTCGCGGGGGACGCGATTTCTGTCGGGCCCACATCGGGCATCGAACAGGCTGAGAAAAGCAGCGAAAGGATCAGCAAAAGAAAGAATGATTTTTGGATGGGTCGGGGAGATGCGTGCATAAGAACCTCACATATAGAGAGTAATAGGCCGTCCTCATTATACTCTGAGCGTAGTTTTTTTTTCTTAAGGGATGCTATACTTATTTGCCTCATAAAAGGTAGTAGACAGCTGGATTTTCAATCTAACAAACGAATTAGTTCTCACATTTGTTCCCAAGGATTTTTTCAACACAGTTTGGATAAATAGGTAAACGATATGAAACCAAGAATAAAATTAGCCACAACCCAGACCCCGGATGGTGGGGAATTGGGGCTTTATAACCATGATGGGGATTTTCTGATCATGGTCAACGGTCAGGAATTAATGAGCAGCCGCCGTTATGAATCAGAAAAGGAACTGGCCCGGCTGGGCTGCGCACATCTGAAAAAACGAGAAGACCCCCACATCCTGATCGGCGGTTTGGGGATGGGGTATACCCTGCGCCAGTCCCTGGACCTGCTCGGTCCCGATGCCAAGGTGGTTGTCAGTGAATTATTGCCCGCTGTCGTTGATTGGAATCGAGAGTATTTGGGAGAATTGAATGGTCAGCCCCTGGAGGATAAGCGCACCGAGATCATCACCGGCGATATCTTCCCTCTGCTGGCGAACTCTGCCAAGAGCTTCGACGCGATCCTGCTGGACGTTGACAATGGCCCCAGCGCGATGACCGACGAGGGGAATAATCAGCTCTACACCGGGGCCGGGATCGAAATCTGTAAGCAGGCCTTGCGTAAACCCGGCGTCCTCGCGATATGGTCGGCTGCCCCGAGCAAGGAATTCGAGCAACTCCTGATGAGGGGCAACTTCCATGTGCGACGTTATAGAATCCCTCTTTATAAGGGAACTCATACAAAGCATGCCTATATTTTTATTGCAACAGAGGACCAAAACATCCTGCCGCCCGGCGGTGGTGAGCTTCGCATCCCGAAGAGGAAGAAACCAAAGGGAAAAGGCAAATATGATTGGCGCAAACGCTAGTTATCTATCCAAAAATTCGTTATGAAAGGATGTTAGATTTGCATTGCACTTCGCGAGTGCGTACCCAAAGGGCATGCTATTGCAAGTCGGGTTTTCAATGGGCATATTTTCTTGCTCGAAGCCGATGTGCAACGCATCATCCAGATGCAATGCACATCTCACCTATTTTTAGGATAGGCTCTAAATAAAACAAATAATCCCATCCCCCTGTAATCCCCCATTCCCAAAGAGGGGACCGTTCTCTTAATGGGACTTACGCATTTTTATAATCCTTACACCAATGCTCTGCGTTGGGAACCAAAATTAGCCGCGGCGCAGAGCGTTGCTATTAAGGTTATTTCTAACTACTCTGCCCGCACGGGCGTTAACGCCCGTGCTAATATGCTGAACCCGACTAAAGTCTACTGTGGGAAGTCCGCTTTCGCGAAGCAGCCTTCAGGGTAGTGGACTTTAGCCTTGAGCGTGGATGTTTACATCCATGCGGGCATGGTTTTCTTGTTTATTTATGTTATAAGCACAAAATCCGGTGAAGCCAGCTTTTTTGTATGAGACTGTTAAT
>JACNJN010000077.1 GCA_014382535.1 Candidatus Desulfolinea nitratireducens
AAAATTTAATAGGCTTTCGTTTCTCTCAATTTTCCCCTTTTTATTGAGATGATACCATTTATTCGTGTAATTTGCACTATTCGTGGTATTCGTGTTAAGCCTTTGTGTTTTACCTCCACTAATGGCATAATACCTCCATGACTCAAACCCAAAAATCTCACCCCCTCTCCCGTTTATGGGGCTACGCCACGGTTCATCGTCGTGCGATGATCGTGGCCTCCCTTTATTCAATCCTCAATAAAATATTCGACCTCGCTCCCCCCATCCTGATCGGTGCCGCGGTGGATGTGGTCGTCCAGCAAGAGAATTCGCTGATCGCCAAATACGGTGTCGAGGATACCGGTAGCCAGCTCCTCGTCCTCGCGGGGCTAACGGTCTTTATCTGGGTTTTTGAATCCATCTTCCAATATCTCTATCAAGTTGCCTGGCGCAATCTGGCGCAGACCATCCAGCACGACTTACGGATCGACACTTATGATCATGTTCAGCATTTAAGGCTGGCATATTTTGAAGACCGCTCCACGGGCGGGCTGCTCTCCGTCATCAATAACGATGTCAATCAGCTCGAACGTTTTTTGAATGGCGGCGTCAATGATATTTGGCAGGTCACCACTACGGTAATTGTTATAGGCGGAATTTTCTTCTATACTGCCCCCTCTGTAGCATGGATGGCGATGCTTCCGATGCCATTCATCATCTGGGGATCAATCCGTTTTCAACATACCCTTGCACCCAAATATGCTGCCGTTCGTGAGCAGGTCGGTGTTCTGAACGGGCAGCTCGCCAATAATCTCAGTGGTATCGCGACCATCAAAAGCTTCACTGCTGAAAATCACGAATTGGAGCGCGTTACCCATGAGAGCAATCTCTATCGGATTGCCAATAAAGCTGCGATCAAGTTCAGCTCCGCTTTTGTGCCCCTCATCCGCATGATCATCATGTCTGGCTTTATCGCCATTCTCATTTTTGGGGGACGGATGGCACTTTCAGGCGAAATTGCGATTGGTGTTTATTCGGTGCTGATCTTTATCACACAGCGCCTGCTTTGGCCCCTTACCCACCTAGGAGAAACCCTGGATTTGTATCAGCGTTCGATGGCCTCCACCGATAGGGTTTTGGATTTGCTGGATGCGGATGCCCTGCTTCCCGACGGCGAAACGCCCCTGGACTTGAGCGTGGTACGCGGGGAAATCAGATTGGATTCGGTTTCATTCGAATACGATAACACCGATAACCTCTCCGTTATCGATGATCTATCCCTAAAAATACCAGCTGGGGAAACGGTCGGCATTGTCGGCTCGACAGGCGCAGGCAAAACAACGCTGGTCAAATTGCTTTTACGCTTCTACGATGTCCAGAAGGGCTCTCTTTCCCTCGATGGACTTGATCTGCGCGATATTCAGGTGGAATATCTGCGCAAGGCGATTGGCTTTGTCAGTCAGGACGTTTATCTTTTCCACGGCACAGTCCGTGAAAATATTGCTTATGGCACATTTGATGCCAGCGATGAAGAGATCATCGAGGCCGCCAAAATTGCCGAAGCCCATGATTTTATTATGGATTTACCACAGGGATACAACACCATTGTCGGTGAGCGCGGACAAAAGCTCTCTGGTGGGCAGCGTCAGCGTGTCTCGATTGCGCGCGCAGTGCTCAAGAATCCGCCCGTACTGATTCTCGATGAAGCAACCTCCTCAGTCGATAATGAAACCGAAGCTCTGATCCAACGCTCCCTTGAGCAGATCGCGATCGGACGTACGACCATCGTTATCGCTCATCGTCTATCCACCATCCGCAATGCAGACAGGATCTTTGTCCTTGAGCACGGGAAGTTGAAAGAACAGGGCCGCCACGATGAGTTGGTTGCAGAGGGTGGTATCTATGCCCGTCTTTGGGGTGTCCAGACTGGTGTGCGGAGAGACTAATGATCCGTCGTTGCGAGGAGCATACTCCTGCGACGTGGCAATCTCCTTTACTGTTATGGAGATTGCTTTGTCGGGAAATATCCTCCTCGCAATGACAAGAAATTAACAGTTCCTCCCGAAGGATACCGGGACGGTGTGAGCGGAGCGATGACCGAAGGGAAGAATGCAGTCGAAGGACGGGTAATCCAGAGCTGCTCTTCACTTTGTCGAGCACAGGCGACTGCGCCTTCGCTACACCCTTCGGGTACCATGTCGCTACGGCTTCGCTCAGAGACTGAGATTTCTCAGCGCGTAGCACGTTCAACCAGGTACGCGATGCTGACATAATCCATCCCGGTCGCCTCTGACATCCCCATTTCACAGGGGATATTGGATGAATAGTAACCGCCGTAGTCGCGTTCGGTGACTTCGGCGGATTCTTTTTGAGTAGCAGAGGCGGTCAATTCGGGATAAAGCAAACCCCGGTCACCGGCAAAAGCGCAGCAGTCCAGGTTGAGCGGAATGGTTGCTGAGCGAGCGCATTGCTTCGCTATCGAGAGCAGTTTTTCATCCAGTCCCAGCTTGCGCGCTGAGCAATTCGGATGCAGAACCACGTCCTCATCTAAGGGGTAGATGTCCAGGTGAGGCAGGAGCGTATCATGGATGAATTCGAGGCTGTCCAGGAGGGTCATTTGCTGGAAGAAAACCTGGTCATCCCTGGAAAGCGCCTCCGTACAATTCCGCAGGGAATGCAGACAAGAAGTTGTGTCAATCACGATGGGGAGTTTTCCCTGTTCACTCCACTCCCAGAATTTGAGAATGGTCTTATGCAGGGTTTCTTTATAGGAGGATGAATACCCTTTTGATGAGAAGGGCATCCCGCAACATGTGCCCAAAACCCTGGTGGGAATTTTTAGATTGATATCAGCCCGTTGAGCAATTGTGATAAGTGTTTCGGCAAGTGAGCTTTGCTGGTCGCTTGCGGGTTGGCCAAGTTGTCTGGATATGCAGGATGGAAAATAAATATAATCTTTTCCGGCAATTTCAGCCTCTCCCTGCGGCAGTTTTCCGGTGGGATATGGAATCGAATTATTCCACTTTGGCAGGGGCGCGCCAGCAATTTTCTCAAGTATTTCAGCTGCTGAGGCCAGAAAAGGTTTTTCCTTTGTGCTCCTGTGTGTCCTTTGGGGTGAAAGCATATGCCCGATTTTCACTCCCAGGCCTACCGATTTTTCAACCAATCCAAAGTTATTCGCAATCCAGCCCGCAGTCTTTTCTCCTTTGAGAGACTCGGCACGCAGATGCTTGGTCAACTCACCGGTGTCGATCGAGACCGGACAGGCGCTGGCGCATAAGCCGTCCACGGCGCAGGTTTCAATCCCATCATAGACGTAATCCTTTACCAGGAAAGCGGCCGACTGACCGAGTGCCCTGAGTCTGGAAATCTCGCGCTGCACAACGATCCTCTGTCGCGGGGTCAGAGTTAGGCGTCTGCTCGGGCATTTCGATTCGCAGAAACCGCATTCTATGCAGGCGTCCACGATCGGCGATACGGGCGCGATATTCTTGACATGGGTCACATGCGCTTGCGGGTCCGCGTTGATGAGCACGCCGGGGTTGAGCATCCCATCCGGGTCAAGCAGGGATTTCAGGTCACGCATGATACCGTATGCCTCTGTCCCCCACTCAGTTTCGACAAAAGGCGCCATATTGCGTCCGGTTCCGTGTTCGGCTTTTAGGGCGCCGTCGTATTTGCCGCTGACTACCTTCACCAGATCACAGATAAACCCGTCGAAGCGATAAACTTCATCTTGCGTATTGAAGGACTGGTTGACCAGAAAATGCAGGTTGCCATCCTTGGCGTGCCCGAATATGACGCCTTCCGGATAACCATGCGTTGCAAATAATGCTTGCAGGTCTGTGACAGCATCGGCCAAACGCGGGACGGGGAAGGCGATATCTTCTATCAGTGAAGTAGTACCGGGTGCGCGCATAGCCCCAACCGAGGCGATGATTCCCTTCCGCACCTTCCAGAGTGCTGCTTGCCGGGCGGGGTCTCGCGTGAATTCCGGGTCATGCAGCAAACGCAATTTTTTGAGGGTGCGCGAAGCTTCCTTTTGGAAATGAACGAGTGATTCAGCGTCAGGGGTCTGATACTCGACAAGGATGGCGGCGGCACTCCCGGGCAATTCCCGCAGGATGGCCGGAACGCCTGGCGCGGCTTCCACTGAACGGAGGGAGGCGCGGTCCATGATCTCTGCCGCCCGCGCGCCTGACTCCCTCAGCGGAGCGATGGCATCTGCCGCATCCTGGACGGTCTTGAAATATAATTGAGCGGTGTACCTGTGCTCCAGGACGGGCAAGGTGTGCAGGGCGGCTTCGGCGATAAATCCCAGCGTCCCTTCAGAGCCGATCATCAGGTGAGTCAGGATGTCGAGCGGGGTATCGAAATCGAGAAAAGCATTCAGTGAGTAGCCATTGGTATTCTTCATCTGGTAGCGGTGGCGGACTCGCTCGGCCAGATCGGGATTGGCGAGCAACCTTTTTCTGAGATCGAGCAAGCCCTGGGCGATTTGCGCTTGTTCGCTCTCAAAGATGCGGTCAGCTTCCGGCGATGCTGTATCAAGCACAAATCCATTTGGCAGAATGATGGTCATGCTGTGAAGAGTCTGATATGCGTTCTCGGTCACCCCACAACACATCCCGGCAGAATTATTGGCCAGAATACCGCCCAGCATGGCCGCGTCGATCGAGGCAGGATCAGGACCAATTCGGCGTCCATAGGGTTTGAGCACCTTATTCAGAAATCCGCCAACGATGCCCGGTTTGGCCCGCAGGAGTGCGCCGTCATTTTCCACGCTGTAATCCCCCCAATCCTTTGAGATGTCCACCAGAATCCCATCCGTAACAGCCTGTCCTGAAAGACTTGTTCCGGCTGCTCGAAAGGTCATTGGAACGCGCTGCTGCTGGCTGAAGCGGAGCAAGGCCTGGATCTCGTCAATCGAATTTGGCTGTACCACCGCTTGTGGAACGAGCCTGAAATAGGAGGCGTCATTGGCATAGGCGATGCGGTCAATTTCGCGGGTTTTTACTCGATTTTCTGGAAGAATGCTGGTCAGATGTTCTGAAAGATTATTCATGGAAAACCTCTTAATCTCAGGAATAATCATATTGTACAGTCTTTTTTACCCTTTCCAAAGGATATCAACCCTTCTCGCCACAGGATGGTCTGTAACAATGAGAAGATATTCTTGACAGTTCGTGTTAAAATCACTTTATGAAAATCAGCATTAGATTGATCGCCACCTTTATGGAATTATTGCCACCCGGCACGAAAGGGAATAAGATCGAGATCGAGGTGCCAGAAGGCACAACGGCCTCGGTTGTGATGGCGCAATTTAACGTCCCGCAGGATGCATCCAGCGTGATCGTTGTCAACGGGCTGACTGTGCCGCTCTCCACGCTTTTGGTGGAGGGAGATGTGGTCAGCGCCTTCTCAGCAGTTGCTGGTGGATAGAGAATTCACCACGAAGAACACAAAGAGCACAAAGTTTTTAATCTTTGTGTCCACAAAGAAATCCTTTGTGTTCCTTTGTGACTTTTTGGTAAAAAAATAGGAGAAAAACATGTACGGATGGCACGGAAAAATCTTACGCATAGACCTGACCAATCAGAAAACCTCCGTTGAGGATGTGGATCCTCAGATCGCCAGAGATTATCTTGGCGGGCGTGGCTGGGCGATTCGCTATCTCTATAATGAAGTAGATCCCCAGGTTGATCCTTTGGGCCCGGATAATAAATTGATCTTCGCCACGGGCCCCCTCACGGCAACCACTGCCCCGACGGGCAACCGTTACATGGTCGTCACCAAATCCCCATTGACCGGTGCATTGGCGCATTCGAATTCGGGCGGTGATTTCCCGACATGGATGAAGCGCACCGGTTTCGATCTGTTCATCTTTGAGGGCAAGGCGGAAAAACCCGTCTACTTGTGGGTGAACGAAGACGAGGTGGAAATCCGCTCGGCTGAGCATCTTTGGGGGCAGGATGTTCCTTCCACAACCGATGCTCTTTTGGCGGAAACAAATCCAAAGGCGAAAGCTGCGTGCATTGGTCCCGCAGGTGAAAATCTCGTCCTGATGGCAGCTGTGATGAACGATAAAGACCGCGCTGCAGCCCGATCCGGTGTTGGGGCTGTCATGGGCAGTAAAAATCTGAAGGGTGTGGTCGCCTACGGACGAAAGAATCCTATATTTGCCGATGATAAAAAGATGCGTGAACTCAGCCTGATCATTGCCAAAGAGGTTGGCGCGGATATGCTGGCTGGCTCATCACTGCGTGAATATGGAACGGCCTATGTGCCGCAAGTGACGAATACACTTGGTATTTTACCGACCCGCAACTGGCAAACCGGCACCTTTGAAGGTGTTGATGAGATCGATGGCGTGGCGCTTAAAGAAAAATATTTGATCAAGCCGAAGCCCTGCTACCGTTGCCCGATCGCCTGTGGCCGTCTGACGGAAGTTCCCGATGGCAAATATGCAGGCAAAGGTGAAGGCCCCGAATACGAGACCATTTCAGCTTTTGGAAGTGGCTGCGGAGTCGATAATCTTGCGGCCGTGACCAAGGCAAATTATTGGTGTAATGAATTAGGATTGGATACCATTTCGACCGGGATGACGATTGCCGCCGCAATGGAAATGTATGAAAAAGGCTATATCTCTGAAGAGGAGATCGGACAGCCGCTCCGCTTTGGTGATCCTGATGCAATGATCGACATGGTCCAAAAGATGGCTTATCGCGATGGGTTCGGGAACGAACTTGCGGAGGGTAGCTACCGTTTAGCGGAAAAATACGGCCACCCCGAAATTGCCGTTACAACTCGTAAACAGGAATTTCCTGGCTATGATCCTCGCGGCTCGCAGGGAATGGGTCTGCTTTATGCAACATCCAATAAAGGCGCTTCCCACATGGAAGGTGACGTGGCCTACGAAGAAGTCTTTGGTGTCCCGATCAAGGATGACCCGCTGACCACGGATGGCAAAGGGGAGTTGGTCGCCCGTTTCCAGGATGCCTTTGCGCTGATCGATGCTTCTGGCTTATGCGTTTTTCTGGCGGTGCGCTACGTATTCAATACAGACCGGATGATCTGGCCAACCAGACTTTCGCAACTGATGGAATATACCACTGGTGTGGCCTATACTCCCGCAGAGGTTTTAAAGGCTGCTGACCGTGTCTACACCCTTGAGCGGATGTTCCTCCTCAAAGCCGGATCGACAGAGGACACCCTTCCTCCACGCATGCTCAATGAGCCATTGCCGGATGGCCCGGCCAAAGGACACGTCGCCGAGCTGGATAAAATGTTGCCCGAATTTTATGAAGTCCGTGGTTGGGATGAGAAAGGTTTTCCGACCGAGGAGAAATTAAAGGATTTGGGATTGCAGTAAACCATCAAAAAATAATCTATTGTTGGTTTTCAGCCCCCATGAGTTTTTAGGACTTATGGGGGTTTCCATTTGCCAAAGAGCCTGTTGAATTTGCAATTGAATTAATATACAATAAAAAGGATAAATCTGGCAAAATTAGCCGTGTTGCGCTCGTGAAAACAGGGAGAGGAGTTTCGAGAATTATGAACCGAAAAATTTTTAGAAACTGCATAATAATCGGAATTCTTGGCCTCCTGATTGTAGGAGTCGCTGGGGGTATTTGGTATTTATTCTCCGAACCAAGTGGCGGAGCGTTACCGATTGTCCAATTCATCCAACCTAAGGCCAGCCACGCCATATATTCCGGACAGGGATTGGTGCTGATTGTCGAAGGTCAGTCCGAGGCTGGCCTGGACCGCATCGAATTGTTCGTGGACGGCCAACTGGAGCGCAGCGCATCAGCGTTTGGCGAATTAACCTTCCAGGCGGTCGTCCCGTGGTTTGGTTCTGCTCTGGGGAATCACGAGATCAGCGCTATCGGATATGACCGCGGCGGACACGCCAGTCAACCTGCTTCCATTTTAGTAACCGTGCAGGGCGCGGACATACCCACCGTTATTCAAGACGCGCAACCGCTGGATGTGAACCAAACCATCGAGGAAATAGTTGCCGGGGCAGGCGCTGGTGCGGGACATCCTGTTGGCGCAGCCCAGCCTGATGAAGCCGCTCAGCCGCTTCCCGCCGGGGACGAACCGCCAGTGGCAGAATTGCTGGTTACTCCCATGCAGGATGGAGATTCGGTTATCGCACATGTACAGGTCCGTGCCAGTGATAATACGGGGGTGACCCAAATGCGGCTGATCATCCAATCTCCAGGTGGAAACCCTGAACTTACTGAATACGACTGCGAGGGCAATCTGGAATGCAGCCGTGAATTTGATCGCCCCCTGGCAGAATCCGGGAAGTGGGTCTTCATCCTGACTGCTGTGGATCTGTCGGGGCAGATTGCGCAGCAGCAGTTTGCATCGGTGGATGTGATTTGTAATGCTGGGGTAGATGCAAACAATCAACCGTTCATGAATTGCGCGGCAGACGGTGAAAACATCCCCGTACCTGGCGGTCCGATTCTAGGAGAACCTCCTCAGCTCGATGATGAAGCACCTACGGCTGAATTGAAGGTAACCCCTATCCGAAATGGGGATTTGGTTGCCGCGATCGTGGAAATGAGCGGCCACGATAATGTAGGGTTGGGGCTGCTGCGATTGGAAATACAGACTCCTGTGGGCGTATTTGATAATTTCGCAGTTGGTTGTGAAGCCAATCCGGATTGCAGTTTCGAATTCGTGCATCCATTGGCGGAGCCGGGAGTGTGGATATTTATTCTTCAGTCCGTGGATCTTGCCGGGCAGGTATCGTTACCCCATTGGGCCGATGTTCAGGTTATTTGTAATATGGGGGTGGATGAAAACAACCAGCCGCTCATGCAGTGTGCAGTGGCAGATGAGGCTCCCCCGGCGCCGGGTAACGATCCTGGAAACCAACCTGGCTGGGAAATTCCTGCGGAGCGGGGATTCTGGAATCCGGACGAGGATCCGGTCATCGAGCCGCTGGATGTGGCTACTCCGCTCCTGTGCCGCGGTGCTCCTCCCCAACAGGAATCGTTTGAAATCGACGGTTGCCAGATTATTCTACCGGTTAATGTACCTGGTGGACCATTCACGTCTTGTTCTTTTTCTACTTTACTGAGAGCGGATTTACGCGGAGTCGATCTGCGGAATGCCAATCTGTATGATACCAATATGATTGAAGCAAACCTGACCTGTGGCGCAGATTTGCGAAACGCGGATTTGAGACTGGTAAATTTCTATAATACGAGAATTGATAATAGTACAAAGATGGACATAAAATCGAAACTGGTCTGGGAGCTGGTCAACCAGGGTGGTTATAGTCGTGATTTTCCCGGCGCTGATCTGAGCGAGTCTCGCCTGTTCCAAGCTGATTTAGTTTGGGCAGGTTTTCGTGATGCGAATTTGAGCGGTTCATGGTTTGATCTAACCAATTTCTTCGGAGCTGATCTGAATAGCGCTGACTTGACGGACACAACCTGGAGAAATGTTACCTGCCCGGATGGTACAAAAAGCCAGGACCACGGCGATACGTGTATAAACAATCTTCAACCAGGGCTTCCCAGATTGGAAAACTTCACGATTGGGGATTGTTTAATTATTCAGCCTGTGCCTTTGGCTGGTCCATATACCGAGTGTGTGGGGGCGGACCTTTCAAACCAGGATCTTCGACAAGTGAATTTGACGAATGCCAACCTGTTTAGAGCCAGCCTGAGTTATTCAGACTTGCGAGATACCAACTTCGAGGGTGCCGATCTACGATTGGTTGATATGCTCGGGTCTAGAATCGATCAGGGCACAACGGTAGACGACAAATGGCTTTTAGTCTGGAGCCTGGTAAACCGTGGCGGCCGCAGTCGAGATTTAAGTGGGGCAGATCTAAGCTGGGCGAACTTGGATAGCGCAAACCTGGCAGAAGCTATACTTACCAATGCAGAT
This sequence comes from Candidatus Desulfolinea nitratireducens, assembly GCA_014382535.1. Classification (GTDB taxonomy): domain Bacteria; phylum Chloroflexota; class Anaerolineae; order Anaerolineales; family Villigracilaceae; genus Desulfolinea; species Desulfolinea nitratireducens. Next base: position 9,895 of record JACNJN010000077.1, read on the forward strand.
TTGAGCTCTGCAAGTATGAATAGCGTGGATTTTTCTGGCGCTACATTAAATGGTGCAAATTTGACTCTCGCAGATTTTCGAAATACAAATCTCGAAAATGTACAATTAGAAGGTGTAATTTGGTCAGGCACCTGGTGCCCCGATGGCAGCAATAGCCATGATGTTGGCGGCACATGCGAAGGTCATTTAAGCCCCTGATGGAGGGCGACATGAAAAAAACTTCTTATAATTTCAAAAATCAACGGTTGTCTTGATTCTGGTCGCCCTGTTGGTGGGTTGTAGCCTGCCAGCCTCGGTCAGTGAGGTTGGTGCTGCGAGTGTGCAGATCGGCCAACCGCAGGAGGGTGCGCAGTTAAAAGTTGGCGGAGTGGTCTCTGTGATATCAAGCTTCTCGGATCCGGGCGGTGCACAAGGGATGATCCTGGAAGTCAACGGGGTGGGCGTGCGCGAGGACAAATTTCACCTGCCGATGTTCGAGGGCAGGATGAACCAGCCTTGGCGACCGACCCAAAATGGCCCGGCAACCTTGTGCGTCTACCTGACTACTTCTAGCGGCCAGGTTGTCCGCTCGAATTGCGTCACAGTCATGATTGGCTCCGTTGTCAGGGCGACCTTTACACCCGGTTTCACAAACACGCCTTTCACAGAGCTAACTTTTACTCCAACGCCCACCTTCACACCGGGCGCGCCAACTGCAACCGCCACCCAGGACGCAAATTGCCGTCAGGGTCCCCGCGTGGATTATGCGGTGACGAGCAGCCTGGCCACGGGCAGGACAGCCCCCATTGTTGGCCGGAATACAGATCAATCCTGGTGGGTGATCCGGATTCCCGGCAGTGCCGATTGCTGGATTTGGGATGGCACCGTCACGGTCGAAGGTGACATCAGCGCTGTGCCCGTGATCACGCCTCCGCCTGCCCCAATCGTAACCGTAACCCAGCCTGCTCCACTGACAGCCCCAAATCTGATCTCGCCAAGCGGAACATTAAACTGTGTTGATGTAACCGGTGGTGTAACTTTAAGCTGGTCAGTTGTCAGCCACGCAAACGGCATTGATCATTACGAGTGGGAATTAAACGGTTCTCCAAGCGATTCTGGCAATACGGGTAACGCACAGGCCTCAACATCTGGCTTAAGCTGCGCCGGAGCAATTTACCAATGGCGTGCCAGGGCAGTTGATGGAAAAGGAAATATTGGCCCTTGGTCAGGCTATATGCAATTTAATGTCCCGTAAGGACAATGTTCCATAAGAAATCGAGGTTCTCATGCTAAAAGCACTCACAAAATTTCTTCTTCTATTTGTCCTGCTGAGTATCATCCCTGCTTGTAATTTCCAGCGAGAAAATGTCTGGTATGTGGCAATGGATGGCGATGACAACAATTCCTGTCGAGCGCGAGCGAATGCTTGCCGCACGATTCAGGCGGCCATCAACAAAGCCCACCCAGAGGGTACTGTCATTATCGGGCCTGGAAGCTATGAAGAGTCAATTGGCATCGCTAACCATAACCTGGAATTGCGTGGCTCAGGCGCTGACCAGACCATTCTGGATGGCGCGGGTCAGACAAATGTTGTCTATATTTTGGACAGTACGGTCATCATCACCGATATGACGATCACGAATACCACTGATTATGGAAATGGGATCTTTAGCGAGGAAAGCACTTTGGCCCTCAATAATTCTCACTTGACTGACAATGGGATCGGTCTTTACCTCGACGGGGGGATTGCTACTGTTAGCAACAGCAGGTTTACGAGCAACGAGGGCTCTGCCGTTTTCATTGACCACGCGCAAGGACGAATCGTCAACAGCGTATTTGCAGGAAATGTTGGGAAAGGTATTCAAACATCCGACAGTCTGGCACACAGCGAGATTAATGTATCTAACAGCACGATAAGCGGCAACTTGCAGGAGGGGATATACATCTACGGTGATGTTACGGCGACGATCTCCGACAGCACAATCGAGGGCAATAGTTTTGGTGGCATCTCAATAACAGCGCGCGTGCAGGGCGCCCTCGCCGGCGACCCGCCTGCAGCAGAACCTCCAGACTGGAGTACCTTTCCAACCACGGGTTGTCCGCAGGTGGTCATCATAAACAGCCTTTTCAGAAACAATCAAGCCTCCCCACCGCAGGATCACGCTGGGGGGGGGATTCACGCGGCTGGTTGCAGTACCACTGTCGTGACCAACACCACGATCTCGGGCAATCAAGCCGGCAGGGGTGGCGGCATATATGCTGACCTTGCTCCCAATGGCTCGATCACGATCGCAAACAGCACAATTACAGGCAATATTGCTACCCAAATCGGTGGCGGTATCTACAACTCAGAGAGCGGAACTGTGACGCTCACGGGGTCCATCGTGAGTTCAAATCGAGATGGAAACTGCAGTGGTCCTATTAACAGTGCTGGTTTCAACCTGGATAGTAGTAACACCTGTGGCTTCAGAAACGCAGGAGATCAGAGCAACACAAATCCAATTCTGGACGCCCATTTGAGAGATAATGGTGGGCCTACCTTGACCCATCAATTGTTCCCAGGCAGCCCTGCTATCGACACCATGCAAGGGTCGGACTGCCCGGTAAAGGACCAGCGTGGCGTAGCGCGCCCACAGGGGATAGCCTGTGACATCGGCGCATACGAGACCGAGGAATTGGCACTTGAGCCCCCTCCTCCAATTGGAGTAGTCCCAACCCTTCCCACCCTTACCCTGTCAGAGCCGCCTTCTGTCACATCCACGCAAGATTCCAATTGCCGCCTAGGACCAGGCCCAGACTATGAGGTCAGGAGCAGCCTGCTCACCGGTCAGACCGCCCCAATCACCGGACGCAACACGGATTCCAGTTGGTGGATGATCAAGCTTGGCGGGAGCGAGTGCTGGATCTGGGGGCAAATCGTGACCGTGACCGGCGACTCCAGCCAGGTATCCGTAAAAACACCCCCGCCGCTTCCCATCGTAACCGTAACCGAGCCTGTTCCATTGACAGCGCCTTCACCGACCTCGCCGAGCGGCACGCTGAATTGCGCCGATGTAACTGGTGGTGTAACTTTAAGCTGGTCAGTTGTCAGCCACGCAAACGGCATTGATCATTACGAGTGGGAATTAAACGGTTCTCCAAGCGATTCTGGCAATACGGGTAACGCACAGGCCTCAACATCTGGCTTAAGCTGCGCCGGAGCAATTTACCAATGGCGTGCCAGGGCAGTTGATGGAAAAGGAAATATTGGCCCCTGGTCAAGTTTTATGCAATTTAATGTGCCGTAGAATTATTGCCGGAGATAATAAGGGCTATCCCACTGAGGAGCACCAGAACGAGTTGGGATTAGATTGGTATTCTAATCATTACAAATGACAAAGAAGGCTGCCCTCTAAAGGACAGCCTTCTTTGTCATTTCTGTTTTTTAGCGTTTTATATATTAGTCAGCTGCGACAGGTTCCATTTTAAGTTTGTCAGATGCTGCTTTCTTTGCTTGTGGGGAATTTAGCGAAAAGGTCAGGCCTGCGGCGAGAATTAACATAGTGGCAGCCAGGAGGTAAGCCTTATCAAAAGAGCCTGTGGTATCTTTGATCGTGCTAGCAACTTGGGAAACCATGAAGCCACCGAGACCCCAGGCTGTATAGGCGATACCATAATTGGTTGCAAGGTTCTTGGGTCCATAAAAAACTTTCATCAATGCAGGGAATACGGCCAGGTTAGCACCATAATTGGCACCGATCAAAGCAACGAAGACGAGCAAAACAGGGGGATTAGCGAGAACACTATTTGCACCCATAAAGAATAAAGCACTGATCAGTACTGCCTGTGCAAGGAATGCAATGATAAGCACATTCGTGCGACCAATTTTGTCGGAGAGCATCCCGTATAAAACACGGCCGCCACCATTGCCGATCGCTAGGGCAGAAACAGCGATAGCTGTCAGCGCAGGGAGGCCGATCTGATCCTTGACGATAGATGCAAGATTTCCGATGATCATCAGCCCAGCACCACTGCCAAAGGCAAAAGCGACCCAGATGACGTAGAATTGCCAGGTGCGGGTGGTTTCACGCACGGTGAAGTCAATCAAGGGGATTTTGGCAGTTGTTTCTACTGTGTCCTCTTCTTCAAGGACAAAATCTTTGGGCGGGAATTTGATGAACTGAGCAAAGCTAACAACAACAACGAGCATACCGATGCCGAGATAGAGCATGGTTGTTTGCAAACCAAGCGATTCCATCAATGCGCGAGCCAGGGGGGCCACCCAGGCACTGCCCATCCCGAAACCAGCAACGACGATTCCTGAAATTAATCCTGTTTTAGAGGTGGGGAACCATTTGAGTGCAGCAGGACCAGCTGAGCCATAGACAAAGCCGATTCCGGAGCCCAAGAGGACGCCAAAAGCGAGGGTGAAGATCCAAGGGGAACTAGAGAAACTGGAAATGATCACGCCGAGACCAGCCATCACGCCACCAGCGCTAACAATTGCGCGTGGGCCAAAACGGTGCAACAAGCGGGCGCCGACGAAGGTCATGACTGAAAAGACTACGCAGGCTACAGCATAGGGTAGAGATTGTTGTGTTTCTGTCCAACCCCATTCGATGGGAATGTTGGCTTTAAAGATGCTCCATGCGTAAAGAACGCCTAAAGCCAGCAGGGCGCCAGTCCCTGCGAAGGTGACCATCCAACCCTTATTTTTCACAGTGTGTGTGTTTTGCATAATCTTTTGAAACTCCTCTTGGATACAATTTTTCTGACAACTTTGAAGGCGAAATTATACGAAGTTGTCAGACAACTGTCAAGGAGTTGTCTGACAACTTGAACAGACAAGCGGCTGGAGTGAGAAGGGTTTCCAGACCGAATAGAAATTGAAGGATTTGGGGTAGAATTGAAAAACCCCTCGATTCTTTCAATGGAATCGAGGGGTTTTGTGTATAATCATATAAATATTTCATAAGTAAAGTTGATTTATTCATATTTGCGTGTCTTGGGAAAATGGTAACAAGGAATAAACAATGAGGAAATCCAAATCTACAAAGATCCTTGCACAATCCCGGGGTAAGCGGTTTCTGCTATTGATTACTCTGTTCCTGACGGGCTTCACCTCACTGGCTTATGAATTGATTTGGACCAGAAAACTGTCCCTGGTTTTCGGCGCGAATGCCCTTGCGGTCAGCACTGTGCTCAGTATATTTTTGGCTGGTTTAGCATGGGGTAGTTTTTATGGTGGAAAATTAATTGAAAAATCCAAAAACCCTTATAAATTCCTCGGTATTGTTGAAATCCTTATAGGGGCAGGATGTTTGCTGACCCTGATCCTGATTGATGGTATCAAATTCGCATATCTAAGTCTCTTTACATACTTTGGTGGAAACTTAATTCTTGTAAACCTGGTCCATTTTCTAATTAGTGCAGTGATTCTGATTGTCCCCACATTTTTAATTGGTGTCGTATTTCCTGTAGCTGTGAAATTATATTATCAGGAATCCAATGATATCGGGGATAGCGTCAGCTGGGTCTATATGGCCGATACTGTCGGGGGAGCAATAGGGTTATTAGCAACTGGACTGGTATTGATTTGGAAGATGGGTTTTTGGAATACTTCGCTGTGGTCCTCAATAGTGAACATCACCCTGGGTATCTCCATATTAGCTTTGTTGAGGGCCAATTTATTGGCGCCACAACAACAATCTCCTCAGAAGAGCAGGAAAAAGAAAAAAGGAAACCGGAAGGAAAATCGTCAGGAAATAAACGAGCCCCGGAAAACATCAGGCAAGCTTGTCCTCGCACTTTTCTTCTTCTCAGGATTCGCAGCCTTAATCTTAGAAAATGTTTGGATTCGTTATTTTGAAATGATCTACGGTAACAATATGATCTCATTTTCTCTTGTTGTTGCTTCTTTTCTGATTGGTCTCGGTCTCGGAAGTTTTGCAGCAAAATATCTCACTCGTTCAGTAAAGAATAAAATCTTTTTATTCTCTATGATTGAAATGGGTATCGGGCTTTCAAGTTTATTACTTATGCTGATGTTCCCTTATATCGAGAATATATACCTTTCCATCTTTTTCGATGTGGACAATTACAATGAGTTTCTCATTCTGTTGGGCCTTTTAGTATTTTTTATGTTGCTTATCCCCACACTATTAATGGGCATGACACTTCCGGTAATTAGTGAAATATACACAAATGGGAAAACGATAGGTTCGGATATTGGCAGGTTGTACTCATTTAATTCTTTCGGTTCCATATTAGGTTCCTTTTTGTCAGGATTTGTGTTCTTCTATTTATTTGGCCTCCAGAATACCGCAATTATGGCAGCCCTGATTTATATTCTAATAGCCTTTATTTTTATTTTTTTCTATGAAAAATCCAGATTGAAGACCTTTCTGACTGTTTTTGTTAATTTATTATTCCTTATTTTAGTGTTGTACGAGTTTTATTATCAGCCCGAATACCTTTATATTGGTGCCTATTACCATGGGACCCAATTTGACAATCCCTCCGATTTTTATCGTACAAAAGAAGAGTACGAAGTTTTGTTTGAAAAACAAAGCCCGTATTCATTTGTTAGCGTTGTTTCAGCAAGAGGAAATACTCTACTCAAAATAAACGGCAGAACAGAGGGGTCAACATATAATATTGTTCAAAATATGCTGGCAAACCTGCCTCTCTTATTCCATCCATCCCCGGATGAAGTTGCCAGTATTGGTCATGGTGGTGGTTATACCTTAAACACGATCACAAAATATTCTGCCGTAAAAACTATTGACAATATTGAGATCGACCAGGTAATTATTGAAGCGGATCAATATATTCAAGACAATGGGAGACCATTATCTGACCCAAGAGTTAATCTGATCGTCGCTGATGCCAGAAATTATCTTTATACCAATCCCAAAAAATACGATGTGATCATTTCCGAGCCATCGCATATTTGGGCATCATCTCCTTTGTTTACCAAAGAATTTTTCGAGATCATTGATAATAGCCTGGAAGAGGGAGGAATTTATACCATTTGGGTGCCTGTATATGAGATGAATAATTATGATTACGGGGTCATTATTGAAACGATAAAATCTGTTTTTCCTTATTTTATTGAATTTGATTATAGCGGTGATGCAATCATACTTGCCTCACGTCACAAGATCGATATTGCCAAGGATCTGAATATTTCACACCTTGATGATATTGAAGTTATGAAGGAGATGGAAATCGTAAGGCAATTAGACGGTGAGAATCATGTGGACTTGCCCGCATTTTTAATTGACCATCATTATCCAAATGATATTGTTGATGATTATATCCAGGAACATGTTGGTGAGGTTACCCAAATCAATACCGATGATTTTCCTATCCTGGAATATACCACTCGCAGGAATGCATATAAGAAATTTAGAAGCGAAGATACTCCATAATAAGCTTTGAAATTTCAATCTGAATATTTGGATGACGAAAAACAATCGCATGATATATCATGCGACTGTTTTTTTCTCTTCCGCCTCCGGATCACGAATACGCATTCGATATTTTATGTGGTCCGCGGCTGGGATGAAAAATGATTCCCGACTGAGGTGAAATTGAAGGAATTGGGGTTGAATAAAATCCCTCGTCTCATTTATAAGAAACGAGGGATTTTGTGTATAATCATATAAATATTTCATAAGTAAAGTTGATTTATTCATATTTGCGTGTCTTGGGAAAATGGTAACAAGGAATAAACAATGAGGAAATCCAAATCTACAAAGATCCTTGCACAATCCCGGGGTAAGCGGTTTCTGCTATTGATTACTCTGTTCCTGACGGGCTTCACCTCACTGGCTTATGAATTGATTTGGACCAGAAAACTGTCCCTGGTTTTCGGCGCGAATGCCCTTGCGGTCAGCACTGTGCTCAGTATATTTTTGGCTGGTTTAGCATGGGGTAGTTTTTATGGTGGAAAATTAATTGAAAAATCCAAAAACCCTTATAAATTCCTCGGTATTGTTGAAATCCTTATAGGGGCAGGATGTTTGCTGACCCTGATCCTGATTGATGGTATCAAATTCGCATATCTAAGTCTCTTTACATACTTTGGTGGAAACTTAATTCTTGTAAACCTGGTCCATTTTCTAATTAGTGCAGTGATTCTGATTGTCCCCACATTTTTAATTGGTGTCGTATTTCCTGTAGCTGTGAAATTATATTATCAGGAATCCAATGATATCGGGGATAGCGTCAGCTGGGTCTATATGGCCGATACTGTCGGGGGAGCAATAGGGTTATTAGCAACTGGACTGGTATTGATTTGGAAGATGGGTTTTTGGAATACTTCGCTGTGGTCCTCAATAGTGAACATCACCCTGGGTATCTCCATATTAGCTTTGTTGAGGGCCAATTTATTGGCGCCACAACAACAATCTCCTCAGAAGAGCAGGAAAAAGAAAAAAGGAAACCGGAAGGAAAATCGTCAGGAAATAAACGAGCCCCGGAAAACATCAGGCAAGCTTGTCCTCGCACTTTTCTTCTTCTCAGGATTCGCAGCCTTAATCTTAGAAAATGTTTGGATTCGTTATTTTGAAATGATCTACGGTAACAATATGATCTCATTTTCTCTTGTTGTTGCTTCTTTTCTGATTGGTCTCGGTCTCGGAAGTTTTGCAGCAAAATATCTCACTCGTTCAGTAAAGAATAAAATCTTTTTATTCTCTATGATTGAAATGGGTATCGGGCTTTCAAGTTTATTACTTATGCTGATGTTCCCTTATATCGAGAATATATACCTTTCCATCTTTTTCGATGTGGACAATTACAATGAGTTTCTCATTCTGTTGGGCCTTTTAGTATTTTTTATGTTGCTTATCCCCACACTATTAATGGGCATGACACTTCCGGTAATTAGTGAAATATACACAAATGGGAAAACGATAGGTTCGGATATTGGCAGGTTGTACTCATTTAATTCTTTCGGTTCCATATTAGGTTCCTTTTTGTCAGGATTTGTGTTCTTCTATTTATTTGGCCTCCAGAATACCGCAATTATGGCAGCCCTGATTTATATTCTAATAGCCTTTATTTTTATTTTTTTCTATGAAAAATCCAGATTGAAGACCTTTCTGACTGTTTTTGTTAATTTATTATTCCTTATTTTAGTGTTGTACGAGTTTTATTATCAGCCCGAATACCTTTATATTGGTGCCTATTACCATGGGACCCAATTTGACAATCCCTCCGATTTTTATCGTACAAAAGAAGAGTACGAAGTTTTGTTTGAAAAACAAAGCCCGTATTCATTTGTTAGCGTTGTTTCAGCAAGAGGAAATACTCTACTCAAAATAAACGGCAGAACAGAGGGGTCAACATATAATATTGTTCAAAATATGCTGGCAAACCTGCCTCTCTTATTCCATCCATCCCCGGATGAAGTTGCCAGTATTGGTCATGGTGGTGGTTATACCTTAAACACGATCACAAAATATTCTGCCGTAAAAACTATTGACAATATTGAGATCGACCAGGTAATTATTGAAGCGGATCAATATATTCAAGACAATGGGAGACCATTATCTGACCCAAGAGTTAATCTGATCGTCGCTGATGCCAGAAATTATCTTTATACCAATCCCAAAAAATACGATGTGATCATTTCCGAGCCATCGCATATTTGGGCATCATCTCCTTTGTTTACCAAAGAATTTTTCGAGATCATAGATAATAGTTTGGCAGAGGGAGGAATTTATACAATTTGGCTGCCTGCTTATGAAATGAAGGGATACGATTTTGGCGTCATTATCGAAACAATAAAATCTGTTTTTCCAAATATAAAAGCATTTGATTATAGGGGTGTAATGATCATACTTGCCTCGCACCATCAGATCGACATAGCTGAGGATCTTAATCTAACCCACCTTGAAGATAGTGAGGTAATAAAAGAGTTGGGTATAGTCAAAGAACTGGATGGTGAGGAAAATATGGATCTCCCCGCATTTATAAAAAAACACCATTTTTCCGAGATCGAAGAATTTGTCCAGGATCAGATTGGAGAAGTAAATCAGCTCAACACCGATGATCTTCCGATTCTGGAGTACTCAACCCTAAAGAACCTATATCGCAAATTCAACATTGAAGGGACTCCTTAGAAATTGCGATTCAAATTCCATAAAAAATGGCCATGAGGAATTTTATGAAAAATTCGGATATAGTAAAAGCGCCTTTTCAGTCTCGCGGAAAAAGGTTCTTGCTATTATTTACTCTCTTTTTTACAGGCTTAACATCTCTGGCTTATGAATTAATTTGGACCAGAAAGCTTACCCTGGTATTCGGTGCAAATGCATTGGCTGTAAGTACCGTGCTCAGTATATTTTTAGCCGGTTTGGCGCTTGGTAGTTTATATGGAGGAAAACTAATCGAAAGATCCAAAACCCCGTATAAATTTCTCGGTTCTCTTGAGATTCTTATTGGAGCGAGCTGTTTACTCACATTATTCCTGATTGATAGCATCAAATATGCTTACCTACCCCTTTTCACTCTATTTGGAGGGAACCTATTTTTAGTAAACGTTATTCAATTTATTATCAGCGCTTTTATTCTAATTATTCCGACATTTCTTATTGGCGTTGCATTTCCTTCAGTTGTAAAGTTGTATTACCATGAAGATAAAGATATAGGAGGCAGTGTCAGTTGGTGCTATGCAGCTGATACATTGGGTGGTGCTGTTGGGCTATTGATCACTGGGTTAGTGTTAGTTTGGGTAATTGGTTTTTTAAATACATCCCTTATCGCATCGGTGGTAAATATAACCTTAGGAATTTTTATTCTTACCTTTATTAGAGTCGAAAAAAATAATGATTTAAGAATACCTGAAAATGAGAATGTAAAGAAACAGAAAACAGACACACTAATCCTGGTTCTTTTCTTCTTTTCGGGTTTTGCAGCTTTAATCTTAGAGAATGTTTGGATCCGTTTTTTTGACATGATCTATGGGAACAGTATTCTTTCATTTTCTCTGGTCGTTGCCTCCTTTCTTTTTGGTTTGGGTATTGGAAGTTTTGCCGCAAAATTTATTGCCCGTTCAATTAAAAACAAAATATTACTTTTTTCTGTCATTGAATTAAGCATTGGGTTGACCAGCTTGATCCTTTTACTTGTTTTCCCGAATATTGAAAGGATCTTTCTGGAGCTCTTTTTTGGCGAAGACAGCTATTCCCGGTTTGTTTTTCTCCTCGGAGCTGTTGCAATAGCTGTGTTGTTAATCCCTACTACCCTAATGGGAATGACTCTCCCGATACTAAGCACAATATACACCAAAGGAGAAACGATTGGATCTGATATGGGCAGGTTATATTCTCTTAATTCATTTGGCTCTATTTTGGGCTCATTCCTTTCAGGATTTGTGTTATTCTACACAATTGGCCTCCACAATACTGCACTTTTGGGGTCTTTAATTTATATCGCAATAGCCTTTGTTTTTATATATTTTTATGGCAGGCTCCAATTAAAGATTTTCATGGCAGTATTCATAAATTTTCTTTTTTTAGTATTAATTTTATTCAATTATTTTTATCGGCCTGATTTTCTGTACAACGGTGTTTATTATCATGGAACACGCTATAGGGACGCAGATAGATATTTCGAAGTTAAAGGAGATGATGAAGTTGTTTTTCAAAAACAAAGTCCCTATTCTTTTGTCAGTGTAATCAAATCAGCGGGACGCACATATCTAAAAATTAATGGCAGGACAGAAGCCGCTACGGATGCGACGGTACAAAATATGTTGAGTGATTTGCCTCTCATCTTTCATGCATCGCCTGATGAGGTGGCGATTATAGGCCACGGCGGTGGTTATACTTTAGAAGCGGTGACAAAGTTTTCTGCAGTTGCATCAATCGATGATATTGAAATTGATCAAGTGATTATCGAAGCAAATCAGTATATTCACGATAATGGAGATGCCTTATCTGACCCCAGAGTAAATTTAGTCATTGCTGATGCCAGAAATTATCTCTTTACCGGAACAAAAAAATATGATGTCATCATTTCTGAGCCTTCACATATTTGGGCATCTTCACCATTGTTTACCAAGGATTTTTTTGAAATAACCAAAAAAAGCCTAAAAGAAGATGGTATTTATGCAACCTGGCTTCCTGTGTACGAAATGAGTGATTACGATTACGGTGTCATTATCAAAACGATCACTTCAGTCTATCCACATCTACTTATTTTTAAATATAGTGGGGCCGAAGTATTTTTGGCCTCAAATCACAAGATAGACCCCTCGTCTGATATATATCTTCCACACCTTGATGATAATGCAGTATCGGATGAGATGGACTATGTCAGGAGACTGGAATATGAAGAGGACCTGGATGTCCAGGAATTCATACTCGAGCATTACATTTCCGGTGACGAAGGATATATCACAAATCGCGTAGGGGATGACATCCAAATTAATACCGATGATTTGCCTATCCTGGAATATACGACACGCAGAAATGCATATAAAAAATTTAGAAGTGAAGAAGTTCCTTGAAAGACTTTGGAATGTCAATACTATTTCAGACACGTTTAAAGATCATTATTGATCATACCACCCAGTCTGGTTCTGAAACGTGAAAGTGTTTTCGATACGCTACCGTCTCAGCTAATAGCCCCTTGATGGCAAGAAAGAGCTCAGCTTGCGCATATTTCCCCGAGTTTTCTGAAGTCTGAGGTCTAATTTCTGAAGTCTGTGAAAGCATAACTTCATCACCTTCCACTTCCACCTCAACCTGCCCCCCCGCAGCCAGCCACTCCAGTCCCAGGCGGATGGTCGCCTCGCGCTGGGCAGTGACGGCGGCTAAGGTTGAGATCCTGGTTTGCCCTTCTTTCTTCGCCAGCGCATATTTCACCAACCCTGCCAAATGGGAAAGAAATCCCTGTGGCGTGATTGCTGGTGGATCAATCCCGATCAAATAAATGGTTGTGGGCTTAACTCTTTCAATGATGTCACGCAGTTCGCTTGATCCTGGCGGGGAAGTGTAAATTGCCAGGGCTGATGATTCACCCAGTTCATACCGGTTCTTTCCCTTAATCTCCGATTTCCCTTCCACAAAAACTTGCGCTCCTCCACTTTCAACCTTCCAACCTTCAACTTTCAACCGAATAACTTCAACCTTCTTTCCTCTTTCCTCTTTCCTAACCTCTTCCGTAATCCGAAAATCAACCATTTCCAATGTCAACTGTGGCTGACCCTGATATTCACCTGTGCGCATCTTGAAAGCCAGGTCAAAGCGACTGCCTTCAGATGGTAACTCTTCATAGGCAGCATTCCACCATAAAATGGATTGAAAATTTTCTTGGCGATCTTTGACCGTCAGGCGCAGATGCTCTTTATTGCGCCCCATCTTGGCGACACTGCTGATCTCAAGGTCACGACAAGCGAGCGTTAAGGTCGGGTTGCGGGGGCCGAAGGGAGCCAGCTTTGAAAGTGTTGCACTCAGTTCAAGGCTGAGTTCATTCATTGCCATCCATGCATCAATTTGGAGAGTCCCTTCGGGGGGCGCTTCTTCCCCCAAGCTTGCATTGATTGTCTGGCTGATCCGTCGTCTAAATGCAGGGATTTTTTCCGCGTCCAAAGCCATTCCGGCTGCCATCGGGTGACCCCCAAATCCGTGCAATATATCCTTTTGGGCGGCGATTGCCTGGGTGATATGGATGCCTGCTACCGAACGGGCCGAACCACGCGCCTGGCCATCTTCGCCAATCGAGAGCAATATGACGGGCTTGTGATAACGCTCCCCAAGTCGGCTGGCAGTGATGCCGATCACACCGGCGGGCCAATCTTTTTGGGCCAGAACGAGCGCGGCGGTCTCCTTGAGTTTGGGATCATTGCTCAATTGGCTCTCGGCAGCCTGATAAACCTGGCTGGTGAGCAGCCTGCGCTGGGTATTCAGCCCTTCGAGTTGGGTCGCGATGACCCGGGCCTGGGAAGGATTTTCGGTGGTTAGAAAATCGACCATTATATTGGCATCTCCCAGCCGTCCAATGGCGTTCATCCGTGGGGCGATCCCAAAGCCAATATCACCTTCGTTAACTGTCAATGGGTAGATACCAGCCAGCTCGTAAAGTGTTTGCAACCCGATCCGTTTAGTCTGCCGCAATTCTATCAATCCGCATTGGAGCAGGTATCGCGCGTCGCCATACAGATCGGCTACATCGGCGGTGATGCCGAGGGCAACAAGGTCCAGTAAATCTGTTGTGGCGACTTCAGTCGCTGAAGGGCTAAAACCCTTACTACTGAGCAATTTTTCTGCCAACTTATAGGCCACACCTACACCCGGAAGGGTCGAAAGCGGATGGCCCACCGGCAGGCGTTTAGGGTCAACGATGGCCAGAGCATTGGGCAGCGTTTCAGGCAGGTCATGGTGGTCAGTGACGACAACATCCACACCGCGTGAATTCGCATAATCAATTGCTTCATTTTCTCCCACACCTGTGTCGCAGGTCAGGATCAGTTGTGCGCCATTGTCAATGATTTCTTTTAAATAGGGAATTTTGATTCCGTGTGATTCAGTTGCACGCACCGGAATATGCCAGAGCACATCTGCTTTGAGAGCGCGTAAAGTTTGGACGAGCAATGCTGTGGAGGTTTGCCCGTCCACGTCGAAATCACCCCAGACGCAGATCGATTCTCCCGTGCGAATGGCATGCTCGATCCGCTCCACCGCGATGCGCAGATCGGGCAGATCCCACGCGTCGGTGGGAGTGTATTCCTCCGGGTCAAGAAATGCTTTTGCGGCAGAGAGTTCGGAGATTCCGCGCCGGACAAGAGTCTCTGCGGCGAGCGGGTGCAAGCCCAGGGTGGAGAACGAATCGGGAATATCAACTGGAGTGGGGTCAAGCCATATTGTCATGAAAGGAATTCTATCAGGAAAAAATTAATGCGAATTACACGAATGAACAGATGGCGAGAATAAATCTTAAAAAAATTCGCGTCATTCGTCTATTCGTGCCATTCGTGTTAAAAAACTATGGCAAACAATTTTCCATTACTCACCAGACCTCCCCAACCCCTTCATAATTCCTTCACAGGTTGATGAGAAACTAAGAATATAAAATACTACTCTATCAATATAAAAGGAGAATTTAATGAAGGTAAGTATTTGGAAAGTTGTTTTATTTTTAGGGCTGATCGCCCTGCTTGTTGGCGGTGGTGCAATGCTCTATCGCGCTGGATTTTCCCAGGGCGTAATGTCGGATATGACCTTTCCTGAAGGTGGTTTTGAGCAAATGATGCCCTACCGCGGATTTGGTCACGGATACGGTTATGGCTACGGTCATATGGGCTTTTTCTCATTTGGAAGAATGCTCTTTACCGGATTCTTTTTCTTGATGATCTTTGGTCTCTTTTTCCGTCTTATCATGGGACGTCGATTTGGGCCTCCATGGGCTTATCGGATGCATCCTGAAGGCAGGGGCGGCCCTTGGGGTCACCATCCTTACTGGAGCAAAATGCCTCCTGAGGGTGAAGATGCAGACGAAGAAGAAAAATCTGAAAAATAAGGTCGAATGATAAACTTTCATTGCAGAGAAAACTCTCTCTGCAATGAAAGTTTTAAATCTGGAAAAGAAAGGTGTCCCGCAGGTTTCCATAATTCAGTTTCTTCAGCACCATAAACCTTCGGGACGATCATATTCAATAGCCCTTAATTATAAGGTGATGGAAATCGCATAAGTATGGAAAAGAATGGTGGTAAAAGGTAAGTGATGGAAAACGCTCGAAGGGGATTTGTAATCCCCGTTTTTTAGAAGAAATCCAGCGGGAGCATCAATTAGTACCTGGCACTACCTTGAAAAGATTGGTTACAATAAAGGGCAAAGTCCTGACTTTGGATTTAGGGAATGAGCAGATGAAAATATGAGTGAAACCATCCTGATCGTTGAAGACGAACCGAAAATTGCCCGGCTGGCCCGCGATTATCTTGAAAAAAATGGGTATCGTGTATTGGTCGCCGGGGATGGAGATAGCGGCCTGGCAATGGCGCGACGCGAAAAGCCGGACCTTCTCGTACTTGACCTGATGCTCCCCGGTATGGATGGCTTGGATGTCTGCCGTGCAATCCGCCGTGAATCAGATCTGCCGATCATCATGCTGACTGCCCGTGCAGAAGAAACCGATCGTCTGATCGGTTTGGAGCTTGGGGCAGATGATTATATTTCCAAGCCTTTTTCGCCACGCGAACTGGTTGCCCGAGTTCGGGCCTTGTTACGCCGGGCCAAGGGAAATGTTTATGTTCCGGGCGTGATTAGAGTTGGAGATCTTGAGTTGAATACCGAGAGTCATAGCGTTAATCTTGCGGGAGAATCCCTTCACCTGACGAGGATCGAGTTCAGCCTATTGCAAACCCTGGCGCAACATCCTGGTCAAATATTTTCACGGGCGCAATTATTGGAGAATTTACATGGTGTGGCTTATATTGGTTATGACCGCAGCATCGATGCGCATATTAAAAATCTGCGCCGTAAAATAGAAGCCGACCCAGCCAACCCGCGCTATATTCTTACCGTCTATGCTGTGGGATATAGATTTAACGACGAGCTATAAATATGCCTCCACGACAAAGTAGATTTTCAGAAAAAGAAAACTGGGCAGACGAAAGATGGATGGGAAGGGGCCATTTTCTTCATCACCGCCTGCGCCATAGTAGCAAAAGACGGTTTTTATGGATTCGCTTTATCGGCTTTTTTCTATTTTTAGCGCTCCCATTATTGATGGCGGGCGCCTTTTTGGGGGCTTTATTCCGTTCCGGGGATTTTACATTTGACGGCTCGCATATGCCCTTGCCTCTGTTCTTATCTCATAATCCGGGCATTTTTGTTCCCCTTTTCTTTTGCGGGATCCCGATTTTGATCATTGCAACGCTTGGCTATTTTGGTTCGCGTGCTTTTCGAAAAATGGGAACCCCCCTTGCAGACGTGATGACCGCCGCGGATGCAGTTGCGGATGGCGATCTCACTGTTCGTGTCCCCGAGCGAGGCCCGAGCGAGATTCGCAGATTATCCGAATCCTTCAATCGGATGGTGGATGAACTGGCACACGCTGATAAACAACGCCGGAATATGACCGCCGATGTTGCCCATGAATTGCGCACCCCTCTCCATATTTTGCGTGGAAACCTGGAAGGGCTGCTGGATGGTGTTTACGAGGCGACTCCGGAGCAGATCGAATCGATGCTTGACGAAACCCGACTTTTATCCAGGTTGGTGGATGATCTTCAAACGATCTCACTCGCGGAGGGTGGGCAGTTGTACTTGAATCTGGATGAAGTAAATATCCCCGAGTTATTGGAGGATGTGCGGACCAGTTTTCTCGGTCAGGCGGATGAGGCGACTGTTGAAATGATCGTGAATGTGGAGGACGAAGGACTTTCTATCACCGCTGATGCTGGACGTCTTGACCAGGTTTTAGGCAATCTGGTCGGGAACGCGTTGCGGTACTCACCTGCGGACAGTTGCATCCGTTTGGAAGCGGAATCCAGCCCGATGGGCGTCCGTCTCCGAATCCGCGATGAGGGAGAGGGAATCCCGTCTGAAGACATCCCCTATATTTTTGATCGTTTCTACCGTGTCGACAAATCCCGCCTTCGAACGGAGGGTGGTGGCAGCGGACTTGGGTTAGCGATAGCAAGGCAGCTGGTTCAATTGCACCATGGAACGATCAAGGTAGAGAGTGAGTTGGGGAAAGGGACGACATTTATTATTGATCTCCCCAAATAAGAAAAAGGCTGGACTTCATCATGAAATCCAGCCTTTTGGTATTACTCCCCAGTCACAGTTGGATGTCCAGCTGCGTCCCAACCTTTGATACCGCCGGCAATACTGGTGACACTTCTATGCCCGGCTGCTAGCAAAATATCACGCCCAACCTGGCTGCGATTTCCAGACCGGCAGATAATTATCACTTCCTGATCGAAGGGTACCTCGCTGACGCGGGCTTCGAGCTGATCCAATGTGATCAAGGTCGCGCCGGGGACATGGTACTCAGCCCATTCTTCGGGAGTGCGTACATCAAGCAGGAAAGCGCCCTCTTCATATTTCTCAAAAGCCAGCCCGGTATTGATCTCGGCAGGGAGCGCGTTGATCGTTGCCGGGGTTGTTGGTGATTGGGTAGCTATAAAAATTGCGATAATTGCGATTGTGACAATGGCAAGAACAATCCAAAGTTGTTGCTGATTATTCTTGGCTTTCTTGCGCAGAGCTTTCTTTTGTTTTTTTGTCATAGGTTATCTCCTTTATCTATTGGATGATTAAAGAAATGAAAAAGTTGCATCAAAATTGAAGGATTTACACTTGATTATTTCTTCAGCATCACAAATTGTATTTGAGATCTAGAAAATAAAAAGATGCCCCGAACAATGCTAAAATATGCCATTGAAAAATTCAGCAAAGAAGAGCGACAGAGATATCTGAGCGGCACTGCATAATCCCAAAATTAATTAAGATTTCCCAATAGGCCTAGGGCTTAGTCTCATGAAAAACAAAAATCTGATCCGGATTTTTACTTTTAATCAAAGTTTTCACTGGTTTATGACCGGGTTGATGATTCCCATCCTGACCTTGTTGTTATTGAAAAAAGGATTGGATTTGTTTCAGATCGGGATTGCCCTGGGTCTTTACTCAGGCATTGTGATCTTATTCGAATTACCGACGGGAGGGCTGGCAGATTCTATCGGGAGAAAACGTGTTTACCTGATTTCCTTGGTTGCTTCTATTACTGCAATGACATTTCTGCTTTTTGCGCGGAGCTTTATCACCCTTTCCACAGGGTTTGTTTTTATGGGGATCGCACGCGCTCTATCATCCGGAACCATGGATGCCTGGTTTGTGGATGAGTTCCGCAAAAATGATATCAATGGAAATTTACAGGCAGCCTTTGCCAAAGTTGGTATATTTATTCCACTTGGATTGGGAGCGGGGGCGATTTTGGGGGGTGTCTTGCCAATGTCCCTGGGAAAGATGACAGCTCGCTTACCAAATTTCGATATTTATTCCGCCAATATCCTGGTTGTTCTTTTTTTGGGAATACTTCAAATTTACCTTACTTCCAAGTTAATTCATGACCCCAGATCTGAAGCCAGTCATTCAGGTATATTAAATGGACTCAAAGAATTTCCGCGCGTGATTTCAGATTCCATTCAATATGGTTTTAAAAATCGAATTGTTTTGTTGCTGGCTCTTTCAACTGGTGCATGGGGGTTGGGCATTTCCGGCGTTGAATTATTATGGCAGCCACAGACCAAAATTATTCTTGGATCCGATTCGCAAACGTGGATTTTCGGCTTGATGAGCGCTGGATATTTTGTGGCCAGTGCCCTGGGCAGTTTTATCGCCTCCCCGCTCTGTAAATTTTTCAATAACAACTATCAAGGTGTATTGGCAGGAGCCCGTTTTTTGATGGGAGGCACTTTATTTATCCTCGCTTTGCAAGCGGAGATCATCGGCTTTATCGGATTTTATTGGGGACTCTTTATCTTCAATGGCATTATGAATTCCCCGCATGCGGCAATATTTAACGATAATATCCCCGAAGAACAGCGGTCAACACTGCTTTCTTTTGAATCTGTAGTCATGCAAATGGGGGGAGTATTGGGGTCAATAGGATTGGGCTATTTATCGCAAAGTTTCTCTATTGCAATTGCGTGGTTTGTAGGCGCTGGAGTTTTGGCGTTTTCGAGTTTATTTTATATCTTTCTTCCGAAACAAACTGCGAAAATACCGGTTTGATATTATTGCTGAAAGAATAAAATTTGATACAAAACGCCCCCTTGCCTGATAATTCAAAGGGGCATTTTTGTTTTGCAGAAACTTGCTTATGATTGCCTGTCAGCCTCCTGTACCAGCGCATCAAAAAGCCTTTGTTGTGTCGGGTCGCTGGCGGCTGTGATTTCGGGGTGCCACTGGACGCCAAAGATCCAGGGCAATTCAGAGTGTTCGACTGCTTCAATAACGCCATCGGGAGCAATGGCTGAAACGCGCAGGTCAGGAGCCAGTTCTTTGATTGCCTGATGATGACCGGAATATGTAGAGACTAGATCGGTTTGCATTGCTTTTGCTGGTAATGAGGCCGGTAGAACTATTACTGAATGGGTTGTCCAGCCGCCATCTTCCCCACGGTGGATATCCTCGGTCAGCGAATCCGCTATATGTTCATGGAGTGTCCCGCCCAGGGCAACATTGAGGACCTGCATCCCACGGCAAATGCAGAGGGTGGGTAATTCGCTTTCATCCACCAAATAATGGATCAGGGCAAGCTCCGTTTCGTCCCGCTCAGCATCAAGCTCTGTCAGTTCTGGATGCTCTGAATTACCAAAATATTCCGTTGGATAAATATCGGCTCCGCCAGTCACCAGAACGCCATCCACTCTGGCCAAAACCTTCGCTATATATTTCTCACCGGGTGGTAACAGAAGGGGAATCCCGCCTGCCCGCCGAACTGCATCAACATAGAGCGCGGGGAGTGAGTAATGTTCTTTATACCAGGCGGTTGAGATATCCTTTTCGAAGCGTCCGTAAGTTGTCACAGCTATGATTGGTTTCATTTTTGATCCTGTATTTTGACTAAATATCCATCCTAAAAATATCCCGTAGTGGCGACTTTAGTCGCTCTTTACGGCTGAAGCCGTTACTACAAAAGAATTTTAGGATAGAAACAAAGGAAAACTGATCTTTTATAGGTATTGGACTTACGCATTTCTACAAGCCTTGTCCCAATGCTCTGCGTTGGGGTATTGTAGTCTAAACGCAACGCAGAGCATTGCTACTAGGCATAAAAATAATTTTTGCCGATACCTATGTTAATAGCATTCAAAAGTATATCAAAAAAGAGCGCCATATTTATAGTGTATGGCGCTCTTTCCTTTTAGACTTTAGCTGGCTTATTTAATTTGCTCAAATTTTGCCTGGAAGAAGCGTAAATATTCGGGTTCGTACACCATTTTCAACCCTTTGGTTTGCTTGCGGGTGTCAAAAATATTTTTAATGCTTTCGGCAACAACATCCATATGAGCCTGGGTATAAACACGGCGCGGGATGGTCAGGCGGGTCAGTTCCAGGGCGGGATAGCGATGCTTGCCGGTTTCAGGGTTGCGGCCAGCGCTGACGACACCGCGTTCCATGGCGCGAACGCCGGAGTCGATATAAAGTTCAGCGGCCAGGGTTTGGGCGGGGAACAAATCCTGAGAGAGATGATCATAAAAACGTTTGGCATCCAGGAAAATGGCATGTCCGCCGATGGGTTCCATGATCGGGATATCCCAGTCGAGAAGGAGTTTGCCCAAATAGCGCACCTGGCGCACACGAGAGGCGATATGATCGTCATCCACGCCCTCGGCAATCCCGATTGCGAGGGCTTCCATATCGCGCCCGGCCATACCGCCATAGGTGTGGAGACCTTCATAGACCACGACCATATTGCGGGCCTTTTCGGCCACATCAGCCTGGTTGACGGCCAGCCAGCCGCCGATATTGACCAGATTATCCTTCTTGGCACTCATCCAGGCCCCATCGGTGTAGGAGCAGAACTCGAGCAGGATTTCGGCGATGGTTTTATCCTGATAGCCTGCTTCGCGCTCCTGGATGAAGAAGCAATTTTCATACATTCTGGTGGCATCCAGGTAGACCCGGATTCCAAGTTTATTGCAGAACTCGCGTAATTCTTTGGCATTGGCCATGCTAACGGGCTGACCACCGGCCATGTTGACTGTTCCGGCCAGAGAGACATAGGGAATATTTTTCGCGCCGACCTTGTCAACCAGGGCCTGCAATTTGTCGAGATCGACGTTGCCTTTGAAGGGATGCTGGGCGGTGGGATTGTGGGCCTCGTCGATGATCACATCCACGAAGGTTCCCCCGGCCAGTTCCTGGTGCAAACGGGTGGTCGTAAAATACATATTTCCGGGGATATAGTCGCCTTTTTTAATGATGGCCTGACTGATCAGGTGCTCGGCGCCGCGGCCCTGGTGGGTGGGGATGATAAATTTATAGCCATAATAGGTTTGGATGGCGTTTTCCAGATGGTAAAAGTTTCGGCTTCCCGCATAGGCTTCGTCGCCCATCATGATGCCGGACCATTGACGGTCGCTCATTGCGCCAGTGCCGCTGTCGGTCAGCAGGTCAATATAAACATCTTCTGAGCGCATCAGAAAGGTGTTGTAACCCGCCTCGGCTGCGGCTTTTTGACGATCTTCTTTTGAGATCATGCGGATCGGTTCGACCATCTTGATCTTCCACGGTTCGGCCCAGGAACGGCGGCCAAATTGCTGCCCCATGGTTTGATATTTTGATTTAGACATAAAACCTCCGGAGGTAAGAATTGGGATATAGGAAATTGCTTTATTACGGAATTGGAATTGCGGACGAGGATTTTACTTCGCTAAGCACAACCCTGGTATGGATGCGATCCACGCCATCGATAGGGGTCAGGCGATGAACGAGAAAATGCTCAAGATCGACCGTGTTTTTTGCGACGACTTTGAGCAGATAGTCATGATCTCCGGTGAGATGATGACATTCCAGCACTTCGGGCATTCCCTGGATCGCCTCGTGAAAATTTTCCACCTGGCTGACTTGATGGCGCTGCAGGCTGACGCTGACAAAACATAACAGATCGTAGCCAATCTGCTGTCGATTGATCTCGGTGGCATAACCCTTGATATATTCGCTTTCCTCAAGTCTTTTGACGCGCGTCAGGGTGGCCGAGGGGGATAGGCCCACCGAGCGGGCCAGATCAGCGTTGCTGACGCGTGCATCCAGTTGAAGCTCTCGCAGAATGATCTTATCCAGGTTGTCAAGCATACAGAAGAATATACAGTAAATGAATCTATTTGTCAATGTATGTGCTGAAGAAAAGCTTAAATACAAAATAAAATTCAGAATATTATGTATTTCACAGCTTATCCCCGGTGAGAAAATAGCACCTTAAAAGTATCTTTTCGTAGAAATTGTTGCGATAAACATCTTTAAAACATACTGTAATATATGTAAAAATGACTTCCGAAGTCTCGCAGACTTCGGAAGTCTGGCTGACCTACAGCGGCTCAAACCTCGCCGTGAAGTGCTTCAAAAATTGCGGGGCGTAGGTAAATTTATAGCCACCAATTTGATCTGCGTGGGTGATGATCTTCCTGACTGTCTTGATGATATAGTCCAGATGGCTTTGGGTATAGGTGCGGCGCGGAATTGCGAGGCGGACCAATTCCAGATCGGGGTAAACCATCTCGCCTGTATCGGGGTCTTCGTAGGAGAACATCACTGACCCAAGTTCAACGCCGCGGATGCCGCCCTCGCGGTAAAGCTCCACGACCAGGGCCTGATCGGGGAATTCGGCGTGAGAAAGGTGGGGCAGCAATTTGCCCGCATCCAGATAAACCGCATGTCCGCCCGCAGGCTGGATCACGGGGACACCCGCTTCAAGCAGGCCCTTATTTAGATATTCGGTTTGACCAAGACGAGATTTCAAATATTCCTCGTTAAGTCCCTCGCGCAGACCGACCGCCATCGCATCCAGGTCTCGACCGGCGAGACCGCCATAGGTGGGGAAACCCTCGCGCATGATCAATTCGTTGCGAGCATTTTGGAAAAGTGACTCATCATTCATGCAGAGCAGGCCGCCAATATTGACGATGGCATCCTTTTTCGCAGACATGGTCATTCCGTCGGCGAGGGCAAATAATTCCCGGGTGATTTCTGTGGGGGACTTATCTTCATAGCCTGGTTCCCGCATTTTGACGAAATATGCGTTTTCGGCGTAGCGGGCAGCATCGATAAAGAAGGGGATCTGATTAGATCTGTAAACTTTCGCAACAGCACGCATATTTTCCATCGAGACTGGTTGCCCGCCACCGGCATTATTGGTGACGGTCATCATCCCGAAGGGGATATTCTCCGCGCCGGTCTCTTCGATAAATTTGACCAACTTCTCAATATCCATATTCCCTTTAAATGGATGCAGATTGGACGGATCGTAGGCCTCTTCAATGACCAAGTTGGTCGGGCGCCCGCCGCGCGAGCGGATATTTGCATCCGTGGTGTCAAAATGCATATTCGAGGGGATATATTGCCCCTGCTTGACGAGCAGCGTGCTCAAAATTCCCTCGGCGGCCCGTCCCTGATGGGTGGGGAGGAAATGTTGAAAACCGAATATATCTTTTACCACCTCAGCAAGTCGAAAATAAGAGCGTGCTCCTGCGTAAGATTCATCTCCGATCATGATCGCTGCCCATTGGAAATGGCTCATCGCACCGGTCCCCGAATCTGTCAGCATATCAATAAATATATCTTCGGCCTTTAGCGCAAAGACATTATAGCCAGCCTCTATCAGCGCAGCCTCACGTGCCTCGCGATTGATCAGGCGGATCGGTTCAATCATTTTGATGCGAAAAGGTTCGGGAATATATTCGGGCATTATCTCTCCTTGATTAGCTGCTCGGTACATTTTATGATGATGGCCTTTGAAGAAAAGCGAAACAAGTTTAACACAAGTGCCCTGTCCCATGTATAATGAACTCATGATCAAAAAACTGCGTTTAATTCTCGCTGTGCTGGTTTTGCTGGCCTCAATAAGTTTGCTGATCTGGGCTTCGTGGCCCTTGCTTTCTGAAAGCCGCGTAGTGCCCATCCCTCCAAATGATTTGCAGCTGCCAACGCCCAGCGCCTTCATCTATTTTTGGACGGTATGAGATGATCCGAAATTTGAAGATCCCCTATATATTATTAATTGGATTGGGATTATTCTTCCTGGTTCAGGCTTGTGGCGCACCGATGTCCGGAGAAGCAGAATCTGCGCCGGAGGAACCAGCCGCAGAAGCTCCAGCGGAGGAGGAACCCATTGCGCCAATGGCTACAGAAATGCCTCTCCCCGTTCCGACCGCGACCCTGATCTTGCCTCCGCCAACACAGGCTGTGACAGTCTCTCCAGCCATTCCTGAGCAGCGCCGCCTGACACTGGAGTGGCCGCCCCGCATCCGTACCGGAGATTCAGATATCGTTCGTTTAACCCTCGAAATAGATGATTCGGGCAATATCGTCCCCACGGCAGAAATCGAGGGTCATGCAGTCAGCGGGGAGGTCGTCAGCATTCCCAATCTGTACGAGACACATCAGGTACTTGCCGAGGCGCGCATGGATATGGCAGGTGTGCAGGTGATCCCTGCCGAGATCGTCAGCGAGCCACTCCTTCCGGGAGAGACAGTTACCTTTTACTGGAGCGTCAGCCCGGCCGAATCCGGGGAATATCGGGGGACAATCTGGCTTTATTTGCGATATATCCCCAGGCAGGGCGGAGAAGAGATCGTGAAAACAATTTCGGCGCAATTTATCGAAATCCGCGCGACGACATTTCTGGGTGCCAAAGCTGGGCCAGCCCGTGTTGCAGGAGCGATCGGCTCTTTTATCGGAGCGGTGCTGGGATTCCCCTTTGTGGACGATTTTTTGAAATTTCTGTGGAAGCGATTTAAACGGTAAGACCCCAACAATATAGGTACTCTTCAAGGTGGAAACAAGCCAGATTTCGGGAGTGATGTCGGAAAAAACCATCCACAGTGCAACTTCCTGATATCGTGGGGGTTAGCTGTGGTGAAATGCAAAGTATTGTGCATATATTCACAATTGGATATATATGACAAACATCATGCGAAATACAGACGTGGGTTAGTAGGGTAAAAATATTCCCTATGGTAAAATTTTTTTGCTATATTTGATATATTAAAAAAATGGAGTATTTATGCAAAATCCATGGATTTACGTTGGTATATTTGTTTTGGTCGGACTCTTAATTCCGATCGCCGCGATCGCGATTGCAGCGATTTTGGGACCCAAGAAACCTAATGCGATCAAGCAGAGCACCTATGAGTGTGGTATTGAGACAGTAGGGGATAGCTGGGTACAGTTCAAGGCTCAATATTATATTTTTGGCCTCGTCTTTCTGGTCTTTGATGTGGAAACTGTATTTTTGTTCCCGTGGGCGGTATCTTTGAATAGCCTGCCCTTATTCGCTGTTTTTGAAGGGATAATTTTTGTTCTCATTTTGCTTGCCGGGCTGGTTTATGCCTGGAAAAAAGGAATGTTGGAGTGGGTATAAATCCTGCAAAATAATTTAAAAGGCTGATGGAAAAGGGATTTCCACAGCCTTTTTTGTGTGTGTGTGAGGAGTAACTCATGGAATTTTGGAAAGATCCAATTACCACTATCTTTGACTCGCTTCTGAAATCCTTCACGAGCGGGGGGATGACAGAGGATTTGGCGACAGTCCTGATTTATTTGATCGGCATTTTGGCTTTTATATCCTTCGCGATGGTTCTGGATATTTTCCTCGTCTGGGTGGAGCGCAAAGTGGTGGCACGTTTTCAGGATCGTTTGGGTCCCAATCGGATTGGTCCCTTTGGCATCTTCCAGCCTTTTGCAGATATTGTTAAATTGCTGATCAAGGAAGATATCACCCCATTTGGAGCGGACGTAGTCCTGTTCAACCTGGCTCCGATTTTCTCGCTGATGTCTGTCCTTTTGCTCTGGGCGATCATGCCCTTTGCCCCGAAAATGGTTGGCGTCGATTTGAACGTCGGGATGCTTTATCTGGTTGCCGCTGGTTCGATCGGGACCCTCTCTGTGATCATGGCTGGCTGGTCGTCGAATAACAAATACGCGCTGATGGGCGCCTTCCGCACCGTCGCACAGATGGTCTCCTACGAGATCCCGATGGTTGCCGCCTTATTGGTCGTCACCGTATTGGCCGGAACAATGGGTGCAGTCGGGATCGTCGAGGCGCAGGAAGCAGTTCCCTTTATCATCCTTTCGCCGCTGGCATTCCTGATCTTCCTGATCTCTGCTATCGCGGAGCTGGGACGTTCGCCTTTCGATCTGAACGAAGCTGAATCTGAAATCGTGGCCGGTTTCCATACTGAATATACGGGGATGAAATTTGGCCTCTTCTACGCAGGTGAGTTGCTCCACTCTTTCACTTTCGGCGGTTTCATTGCCCTCCTGTTCTTTGGCGGCCACCGTCTCTTTGGTCTCGAGAATCTGGGCCCCCTTGTGGGCGCACTGATCTTCATGGGGAAGGCTCTCTTCTTCTATTGGGTGATCATGTGGGTCAAGTACACAGTTCCGCGTATCCGTGTTGACCATATGCTGGCTTTCAACTGGAAGTTCCTGACCCCTCTCGCCTTCATTTTGCTGATGGTGACAGCCCTGGTCGGGCGAATTTTCCTGCATAGTCCGTGGCTTGCGCCCGCCCTGTTCATCTCAAATATTCTAATTGCCTGGTTGACGATCGAATATCTGAAGTCTCACGCCCGCAAAGAACGCGATCAGGCAGAGGCTTCTGGTTCAGCGCCTGCCA
The DNA here is from genome assembly GCA_014382535.1 of Candidatus Desulfolinea nitratireducens. GTDB lineage: Bacteria > Chloroflexota > Anaerolineae > Anaerolineales > Villigracilaceae > Desulfolinea > Desulfolinea nitratireducens. Next base: position 37,217 of record JACNJN010000077.1, read on the forward strand.
CTGCAACCCAACACTAAACGGAGGAGAAATCATATGACCTTTACGCAAGTTCTCTTTCTGATTTTCGCCGCGATCATTCTTGGATCCGCCTTTATGGTCGTGACCACGAAGAAAATGATCCACGCGGCATTCTGGCTGATCACAACCCTTTTCGGGGTAGCGGCTCTTTATGCCATGCTCAATGCTGGTTTTTTGGCGATGGTGCAGATCGTCGTTTATGTCGGCGCGATTGCGATCCTCTTCATCTTCGCGATCATGCTCACCCGTAAAGACCTGCGTGATTCTGACACCCCATTGAATAAAAATTGGGGCGTCGCAGCCTTGATCGGATTTTTGTCCTTCGGTGGGCTTTTGACAATCTTGAATAATTGGACAGGTCTTCTAAAAGAGGCCCCCGAACTTTCCTCAGGTATGGATACGATCAGCGATCTCGGTGTTGCCCTGCTTTCCCCGAATGCTTATCTCCTGCCCTTTGAAGTTGCTTCCGTTTTGCTCCTGGCTGCGCTGATTGGTTCAGTCTATGTGGCAAATCAGGCAAAGAGCGAGTAGGAGGCTGAGATGATCCCTATTTCCTGGTATTTGATTTTAGCTGCTGCCCTCTTTAGCATTGGTCTCTTTGGCGTTTTGGCCCGCAAAAATGCGGTTGCCATTTTGCTGGGTGTCGAGTTGATGCTGAACGCAGTCAATATTAACCTGGTTACATTTTGGCGCTATAACGCTCCAGCCGAAGTTACCGGACAAGTTTTTGCAATCATCGTTTTTGCAGTCGCAGCCGCAGAAGTGGCCGTCGGTTTGGCATTGATCATTTCGATCTACCGCAACCGCAACACCATCGTGGCTGATGATCTCGATCTGATGAAGTGGTAGGAAAAAAATATGGCAACTGAAAACCTTATTTGGTTACTTCCCCTCCCACCGCTGCTGGCTTTCTTCATTATTGTTTTATTTACCAATAAAAGCAAGAAGACAAGCCATATTGTTGGTGTAGGCGCAGCCGCCCTCTCATGGGCAGGTGCAATGACCGTTTTCTTTCGCGCGTTGGCAGACGATCATTTTGTCGCCTTTACGAGTAAGATCGAATGGATTCCGCTGGGTGAGGAATGGCTGGAAATCGGTGTCCGCATCGACCCTCTCTCAGCAGCGGTACTATTCTTTGTAGGGATCACCGTCTTTATGATCTTCCTTTACTCGGTTGGTTATCATAATTACGGCCAGCCCAAGGGCGATCATGACACCTTTGGTCTTCCCCCGCATGGTGCGACCACTAAAGATGAGCATGGGCATTCGCATACCGTTCCCTCCGTGGAGCCGATGTATTCGCGCTTCTTCGCCTTTATCGGTCTCTTCGCGGCCGGGATGTATACCCTTGTTATCTCTGATAACCTGCTGACCCTTTTTGTAGGTTGGGAGATCATGGGCTTATGCTCCTATTTGCTGATCGGTTTCTGGTTTGCAAAGAAATCCGCCCGCGATGCAGGCATCAAGGCCTTTATGACCACCCGTATCGGTGATGTCTTCATGCTTTTGGGCCTGGCTTTCCTTTATACAACAACCGGCTCTCTTTCATATGAAGTGATCTTCTCCGAAGAGACCCTCCACGCCCTGGCCTCTGTCAATGTGGGCTTCCTCGGTCTTTCCGCTGCAGGTGCGATTGGATTGCTGCTCTTCATCGGTGCCGTGGGTAAATCTGCGCAATGGCCGCTGCACGTCTGGCTTCCTGACGCAATGGAAGGTCCTACCCCTGTTTCGGCGATGATCCATGCCGCGACAATGGTTTCGGCTGGCGTTTATATGACCATCCGGATCTTCCCACTTTTCTCCGCTGGCTGGGATGGACATGGTCTGACGACAGCGATGAGCGTAATCGCCTTTATCGGAGCATTTACGGCCATTTTTGCTGCAACGATCGCTATTGCCCAAAATGATGTCAAGGGTGTTCTTGCTTATTCGACTATTTCGCAATTGGGTTTCATGATGGCGGCCATCGGTATCGGTGCTTATGTTGCCGCCGCCTTCCATCTCGTGACCCACGCCTTCTTCAAAGCGCTGCTCTTCCTCGGTTCCGGCTCGGTCATTCACGGCATGGAACATGGCGTCCTGCATACGGGCGACCATAGCGTGGACCCCCAGGACATGCGCAATATGGGTGGTCTTCGCAAGAAAATGCCGATCACCTTCTGGACATTCCTGATCGGCGGTTTTGCCCTTTCCGGTTTCCCAATTGTGACGGCAGGCTTCTGGTCAAAGGATGAAATCTTTGCGGACGCCTTCGCCCATGGTCATATGGCTGTCTTCATTACGTTGGCGGTAGCAGCATTCCTGACAGCTTTTTACACCATGCGCCAAATTTCGATGACCTTCCTTGGGAAACCACGCACTCCTGAAGCTGAACACGCTCACGAAACAAACTGGACGATGACCACACCCCTTGTTGTTTTGTCGATTTTCGCTGTTGGATATGGCTGGGTCGGCATTCCCGAACATTTCCCTGTACTGGGTGGATTATTGCCCAACTGGTTCCACGATTTTGTCGGACATACCCTCGAGCATCCTCCCGCAGCCGTTGAATTTAGCTGGATTCCGCTGATCACATCTTTAGCGGTAGCACTCGGTGGGCTGGGACTCGGTTGGTTGGTTTATCGCAACTTCAAAGCAGGGGCGGTTGATCCCATGAAAAAGGTTTTGGGACCAGTTCACACCCTTCTGGCAAATAAATACTATTTCGACGAAGCCTACGATTTCTTATTCGTCAAACCTGCCATCTGGATTTCGGAAGTCTTCACCAATAAGATGGATCAGGGCGTGATCGACGGCATCCTGCACTCCTTTGGAAAAGTTGCTCTCGCGGTTGGCACCTTCCTTCGCACCAAAATTGATGCGCCGATCATCAATGAATTTGTTGGTGATGGCTCTGCCGAAGTTGTGCAAATTTTCGGACGCTGGCTGCGCAAGGCGCAGACCGGTCGCATTCAGCAATATATGCTGTCTGCACTGGGCGTTTTGTTCATTATCTTTATTGCGCTGTACTATCTGGTGCTGGCGTAGGCTGACAGGAGTGAAACATGGATTTTCTTTCTAGTCACTTACTGAGCGTAATTCTCTTCTTCCCCGTTTTCGCGGCGATCTTGATCCTTTTCCTGCCAAAAGGAGAGGACAAGCTCGTCCGCTGGACGGCACTGATCGCCAGTCTGGTTCCCTTTGTACTCACTGTGGTGCTTTGGTTGAACTTTGATGCAAGCGCGAGCAGCGTATTTCAATTCGAAGAGAGTTATATTTGGTACGCAGCCATTAACTCGAATTTCCACCTCGGTGTTGATGGCATCTCTCTCAGCATGGTTCTGCTTACAACCCTGCTGACCCCCCTGGCAATCCTGGCCTCCTTCAGCATTAAAGAGAAGGTCAAGGCCTATATGATGCTCTTCCTTTTCCTTGAAATGGGAATGTTGGGTGTCTTTATGTCGATGGATTTGCTGATCTTCTTCGTTTTCTGGGAAATTGGTCTTGTCCCGATGTATTTCCTCATCAACCAATGGGGTTCATCAAACCGCAACTATGCCTCCCTCAAGTTCATGATCTACACAGTAGGTGGATCCCTGGGCTTGCTGCTGGCGATCCAATTGCTGGGTGTTTCTTTTGGAACCTACGATATCGGAGAGCTGATTTCACATTTTAATTATTCCGCTGTTCTCCATAATATTCCTTTGAATATGGATATTAATGCGGTCAAGGCAATTTCATTCTGGGCCTTTGTGGTTGCCTTTGCGATCAAGGTCCCGGTTTGGCCCTTCCACACCTGGCTTCCGGATGCACATACCGAAGCGCCCACGGCCGGATCAATGATCCTGGCCGGTGTCCTGCTCAAATTGGGAGCGTACGGTTTTATCCGTCTCGTCCTACCGCTTTATCCTGCTGAATCCGCTCATTTCGCTGGTTGGCTGGCATTCCTTGCTGTCATGGCGATTGTTTTTGGCGCCTTCGGCGCTTACGGTCAGACAGATTTCAAACGTTTGGTCGCCTATTCATCCGTAAACCACATGGGATTTGTGCTCCTCGGTATCGCTGCTGCGGCTAAGGCCATAGGCACCGCCAATGCGCATATCGCAATGAACGGCGCGATCCTGCAGATGTTCAATCACGGTCTTTCTGCGGCGGGAATGTTCTTCCTGGTCGGTGTGATCTACGAACGAACCCATACGCGTGATCTGAGAGAGTTCGGTGGTTTATTCCCTCTGGTGCCCGTTTATGGCGGCATCTTGATCTTCACCAGCATGGCCTCCCTTGGTTTACCCGGTTTGAACGGCTTTGTTTCTGAGTTCCTCGTTGTTCGAGGGGCGTGGGGCGAGCTGGCTGGGTACACCGCTGCTGCGATGCTCGGCTTGCTCTTTACCGGTGCCTATATTCTGAAAGGTGTCAAGAATGTGCTCCACGGCCCAATGAACGAAGAATGGGCGCATGGTGAGCATAAATTGACCGATATCAATACGCGCGAGATCGTTGTTATGGTTCCCTTGATGGCCCTGATGCTTTCCCTTGGTATTTGGCCAGGCTGGTTGCTGACCGTCATCAATAATGCTGTAACAGCGTTGTTCTAAGAGGTGCGCAAATGACATTTCCTATACTTAGTGTAATCATTTTTAGTCCAATTGTAGGCGCTCTGATCCTTTTGTTGATGCCTGCCGAGCGCAAGACGGAAATCCGAGTAGTGGCGTTGATGACTGCGACCTTTGCCCTGATCCTGTCATTTTGGGTCTATCTGAATTATGACCAGGTTGCTGCAGGATATCAATTTATCGAGAAATACGCCTGGATGCCTCAGCTTGGTATCAGCCTACACCTGGGTGTCGATGGGATCAGCACTCCGCTGCTTCTCCTGACTGGTGTCGTCATGTTCACGGGAGTGATCATTTCCTGGGGCATTGATGACCGTCCTCGTGAGTTTTTCGCCTTCCTTTTTCTCCTGGCGAGCGGCGTCTTCGGCGTTTTTGTTGCGCTTGATCTCTTCATGCTCTTCTTCTTCTACGAGATCGCCGTTTTCCCGATGTACTTGCTGATCGCAATTTGGGGCTGGGTCAAGACCCGCGAATACGCGGCCATGAAGCTGACCCTTTATCTCTTCATTGGTTCAGTTGTCGCGCTGATCGGCGCATTGGCAATGTATTTCAACAGTGGATTTGAAACATTTAATATGCTGGTTCTGGAAACCGCGAATTTCTCCCCTGAATTTCAGAAAATCTGGTTCCTCCCAGTCTTTTTGGGATTTGCAGTTTTGGGCGGTATTTGGCCTTTTCACAACTGGTCACCAGATGGGCATGTTGCTGCGCCTACTGCAGTCTCCATGTTCCACGCGGGTGTGTTGATGAAGTTGGGTGCTTTTGCGGCATTGCGCGTTGGGATCATGCTTTTGCCTGAAGGCGCAAAATTCTGGGCACCGCTTATTCTGATGCTGGCTACCGTCAATGTAGTTTACGGTGCATTTATCGCCATGATCCAAAAAGATTTGAAATATATGATCGGCTTCTCCTCCGTTTCTCATATGGGGTTGGTCATGCTTGGATTCGCCACCCTTACAAAAGCCGGAATGACTGGGGCAGGTGTGCAGATGTTCTCGCACGGTGTGATGACGGCTCTCTTCTTTGCTGCAACAGGTATGGTCTACGATCGAGCGCACACCCGCCAAATTCCCGAGCTGGGCGGGATGATGAAGCCCCTTCCGTGGGTTGGCGTCACATTCATTATTGGTGGTCTTGTCTCCATGGGTATGCCGGGCTTCTCAGGTTTTGTGGCCGAGTTCCCCATTTTTATGGGTGTCTGGCAGGTGAAACCCTGGGTGGCCATTCTCGCGGTTATCTCCATTGTAATCACTGCCGCATATATTATGCTGGCTATCCGTCGGACCTTCTTTGGCGAAATGCCCAAAGAGCTTGAAGGGCATATCACCCCGATCTCTGCAATGGATAAAGTTGCTCTCGGTCTATTAAGCGGACTGATGATCGCTTTGGGCGTCTTCCCTTCAATTATGGTGCCGATGGTAGAAACGGGCATTGAAAACGTGCTCCGTCTTCTGGGAGGTGCATAAATGTTTAACTCCTCTATGATTTTGGCAATCCTGCCAGAAATTCTTCTACTGTTACTTGGATTATTGATCCTGATCCTGGATATTGTATTGAAAGGTAAGGACGGACGTAATTTGGGCTGGGTCGCCGCTGGTGGGCTTCTTTTCATCCTCGTCCTGAATGTCTTCCTTGCCAAACCAACAATGCCGACAGATGTTTTTGGGGGTATGATCCGCTACGATATGCTGGGCTACGTTTTCAAGATGCTCTTCATCTTTGGTGCCATGCTGACCTCGCTCTTTATGATGGACTCTGAGAAACTCGGCAATCGGGGTGAATCTTATATTCTTTTGCTGGTCGCGACCATTGGTATGAACCTGATGGCTTCCGCTACCGATCTGATCATGCTCTATCTCGCCATTGAGACCACCTCCATCCCGATGTATATCCTCGCTGGCTTTATGCGTGACGATAAAAAATCTACCGAAGCCGGTCTCAAATACCTGCTCTTCGGCGCGATGGCCTCCACAGTCATGCTCTATGGCTTCAGCCTGATCTTTGGATTCACCGGCACAACAGCGCTCGGAGCTATTTCAGGCTTCTCATTACCTTTGGCCCTGGGTGTGATTGTTCTCATCCTGGTCGGGATCGCCTTCAAAATTTCACTGGCTCCCTTCCACTTCTGGGCACCCGATGTTTACGAAGGCGCACCAACCCCGATCACGGGCTTCCTTTCGACAGCTTCCAAAGCGGCTGGCTTTGCGGTCCTGATGCGCTTATTTATTGGGTTATTCCCACCCGCCAGCGCATATGCACCCTCCTGGACGCTGATCATGGCTGTCCTTGCAACCATCACAATGACTGTTGGTAACGTCGTTGCGCTATCCCAGTCTAATATCAAGCGCATGTTGGCTTACTCCTCCATCGCTCACGCGGGATATGCCCTCGTCGGTGTTGTATCCCTCTCTGAGTTGGGTGTTGGCAGTGTGACCTTCTACTTGATCGCTTATGTACTGACAAATCTCGCCGCATTTGGGATTATCGCCGCCTTCTCCAAAGTGACTGGCTCGGAAAAAATCTCCGATTTCGCTGGGATGAGCAGACGGAATTCCGGGCTTGCCCTTGCTATGTTGGTCGCCTTCCTGTCGTTGACAGGGATGCCGCCATTTGGCGGATTTGTTGCAAAGGTTTTTGTCTTTGCAGCTGCCGTCAAAGCAGATATGGTCTGGCTTGCCATCGTGGGTATCCTGAATTCGATTGTCGGTCTTTACTACTATCTGACCGTGCTAAAAGTTGTTTATTTGCACCGCATGGAAGGCGAGAACGAAGAGGCACATCCAATCCCCTTGAGCCGTCCATACGCCATCGCATTGTCAGTCTTATCTGCTGGCATTTTGCTGATCGGTATCATCTTTGGGCCCTGGTTCAATATTGCCAGTTCAGCGGCTGCGGGTCTCTTCTAATTGACCCATTAAAATCGCTGTGATATAATCCGCAACCATGAGTGAAGGCGAAAAGCAGGGTAAAAACAACCTGCAATATGCTTACAATCTAACCCTGGCCAGCATAGCTGGTCAGGTTGGCTGTTTGACACTAATTATTATTTTTGCCGCTCTCTTTGCTGGCCTCTGGCTCGACGGACGCATGGATAGCAAACCGATGTTTACCATCATTTTGCTGGTCGGAAGTGTCCCGGTGACCTTATTATTAATGTTTCGGGTTGTCAAATCAGCTACGAAACGAATCAAACCAATAGAGAAAAAAGAAACCCCTGAGGAGGAACAGAATAGTGGAAAATACTCCTGAAAAGAAAGGCTGGTGGCGCTGGGGCTTTAATCGCTGGCTCGTGCTGCTCTTTATGATTGGCAGTGGCGTTGCCGCAAGCTATTATGCGCCAGTTCGACCACATGTGCAACTGCCTGCGGAGAATGTTAGTCATTATCCCTTGTTCGGAAATGTCTACCTGACCAATACAATGATCGCAGTTTTGATCGCAGATGTGCTATTAATTTGGATGGCATTTAGCTTTTATCGAGCCACAAAAGGCGGAAAATCCCTGATTCCCAAAGGTTTTTCCGGTGCGGTTGAAGGCTTTCTGGAAGTCATTTACAACCTGACCGAAGGCACTGCCGGTAAATGGACCCGCTTCATCTTCCCATGGTTTGCGACGATCACATTGCTGGTACTCGTGATCAACTGGACAGAATTGATCCCTGGTGTAGATAGCATTGGGATCATTCACGAAGCAGAAGGTCATGGGCAAGCGATCCAGGATTTGGGTTGGGCAACAACCCTGATTGCTGAAGAACCTGCCCATGGCGAACATGGTTACGGGCTGATCCCCTTTGTCCGTGTTACCTCTACTGACTTGAACTTTACCCTCGCTTTGGCACTCATTGCTGTATTTATGGTCCAGTTCATAGGGATCAAGGCCCAAGGTGGTGCATATTTCAAGAAATTCTGGTTTACTGAGACAATGTTTACCAAACCCATGCTGGGTGTGATCGATTTTGGTGTTGGTCTTCTTGAGTTGGTCTCGGAATTCTCGAAAGTTCTTTCCTTTGCTTTTCGTCTTTTTGGGAATATCTTCGCCGGTTCGGTTCTTCTGTTCGTTATCGGTACCCTTGTCCCCGTTTTCGCCCAGTCCATGTTCCTGATGCTGGAATTCTTTGTCGGGATGATCCAGGCTGTAGTTTTTGGCCTCCTGACAATGACCTTTATGGCGCAGGCCACCCAGGGTCACGGCGACCACGAAGAAGCGCACGCCTAAGTTTATATTTATACATTTCGGGCAAAAAATCGCCCGGGTTAAACCAATGAAGTGGCGGCCCGTCCCGCCCGAAAAAATTTGATACGGAGGTATTTTCAAAATGGAATTAGAAGCTGCAACTATGCTTGGCAAGTTGATTGGCGCAGGATTGGCAATGATCGGGGCCATTGGCGCAGGTGCTGGTATCGGTATCGTTACAAGCGGTGCTGTACAGGCCATGGGACGTAACCCAGACGCGGCAGGCAATATCCAGACAAACATGATCCTCGGCATTGCGTTTGCCGAAGCGGTCGCGATTTACTGTCTTGTTGTCGCCCTTTTGATCCTGTTCGTATTCTAAACCGGAGGAGGCTCCTATGGATAAACTAGGACTTAATCTGGGTTATTTACTCGTCCAGATTTTCAACTTCCTGATTATTTTTGTTGTGCTAAAAAAATGGGTTTATGGACCTGTTTTGACCATGCTCGACAAACGTCGCGAGACTATTGCACAGGGTATGGAAGACGCCCGTGTTGCTTCAGAGGCTCGCGCAAATGCTGAAAAAGAAGCTGCCAAGATCAAGGCGGATGCGCAAGCAGAAGCCAGCAAGATCGTCAGTGAGGCAACCTCACGCGCCCAGACCGCTGGCAAAGATGTTCAGGCTGCTGCTGAAGCAGATGCTGCCAAGGCCGCTGAAAAATCTCTTGCGAATGTTGAAGCAGAGCGCAATCAGATGCTTGGCGATCTTCGTGGACAAGTTGCCGCGCTCGCGATTGCAGGTGCCCAGAAATTGGTTGGCGAAGCTCTCGACGAGAAACGTCAGCATGCCCTTCTGAGCGATTTCTTTGCTGGTGTCAAATCCGGCAAAGTCCTCGTCCTCGATAGCGCAGACTTCAAAGGCGATGCCGCTGAAGTCACCAGCGCATTGCCCCTAACAGATGCAGAGCAGGCGACTGTCAAAAAAGACGTGCTCGCAAAATCTGGAGCACAGGCTGTCTCCTTCCGCGTTGACCCCGCTATCCTTGGTGGATTGGTCATAAAAATTGGGGATAAAGTCGTTGATGGCTCCGTCGCAGGCAAGCTCGAAGGTTTACGCCAGAACATGCGCTAAATCTTCCAGAATGATAAAATCTAAAAGGGTTTTGATACTTGCTGTCAAAACCCTTTTAATTTACCATAGGACTAATGCATTTTTATAATCCTTATCCCAATGTTCTGCGTTGAGGTATTGTAGACAAGCCGCAAAGCAGAGCATTGCGGCGAGAAAGAAAGTGGATTGCGTAGGTCCTATACTATTTACTTTAATGACTCTCTCAAGTTTATTCTCTGAATTCCCGCGAAAGATCATCTCTGGGCAACCCACAGATATCACCATCCGTGAAATTGCTTCGGATTCCCGCAAGGTTCAACCGGGTGATCTTTTTGTCGCCATGGCCGGTGAATATTTCGACGGGCATCAATATATCCCTAAGGCGATTGAGCAGGGTGCCGTCGCGGTCGTGGGGGAGCAGGAGATTTCGGATCTTCCTGTGCCTTATATTCAAGTATCAAACGCACGTCAGGCAATCGCTCATCTTGCCGCGGCATTTTACGATCATCCTGGCCGCAAGCTGACTATGATCGGGGTGACAGGTACCGATGGCAAGACCACCACCAGTAATATCCTGTATCAAATACTCCTCGCGGCTGACCTTAAAGCTGGCATGATCTCAACCGTCAATGCCGTTATCGGTGATAGAACTCTGGATACGGGTTTTCACGTCACCACGCCCGATGCGTTGGATACCCAGCGCTATCTTCTGAAAATGGTTGAGGCAGGGTTGACGCATGTCATCCTGGAAACCACTTCGCATGGCTGGGCGCAGTATCGGGTGGATGCCTGTGAATTCGATATTGGGATCGTCACCAATATCACCCATGAACATCTGGACTATCACGGTTCCTACGAAGCCTATAGAGCCGCCAAGGGACGTCTATTTGAAAGTCTGAAGGATACAATGGATAAGCCGCACGGCAATCCACGGTTAGCAATCCTTAATCGGGATGATTCTTCCTACGAATTTTTGACCCGTCTCGCCCCCGGACCTCAGGCCTGCTACAGCGTGGATAGATCTGCCGATGCCCTTGCAGCGGATATCAACTATCTCCCTGATGGAATTGAATTTACGATTGTCGGAAATCTTGTTCTCGGCGGAGTCCCCGCCGCCGAGAACGGCGACAAAAACTTCTTTCGTGTAGCGACAAAAACAAATCTGGTTGGTTCCTATAATATCTCCAACTGCCTGGCAGCCTTCTCGGCAGCAGTCTATGGCCTTGGGATTGACCCTGAAACTGCCGCGCGTGGTATCGCCGCATTGGAGGGCATCCCTGGACGGATGGAGCGGATTGATCTCGGGCAGAATTTCACCGCCATTGTCGATTTTGCCCACACGCCCAATGCCCTCAAGGTTGCGATCGAATCTGCCCGCGAAATGACACAGGGGCGGGTGATCGCTCTCTTTGGCTCGGCCGGACTGCGCGACAAGGAAAAACGCCGCCTGATGGCAGAAATTTCTGCTGACCTGGCAGATCTTACCATTCTAACGGCTGAAGATCCACGCACAGAATCTCTGGATGATATTTTGTCCGAAATGGCTGCAGGAGCGAAATCACGTGATGGCGAGGAAGGAGAAAGTTTTTGGCGCGTTTCAGATCGCGGCGAAGCGATTTTGTTTGCCCTAAAACTGGCAAATCCTGATGATATCGTATTGATTTGCGGAAAGGGGCACGAGCAATCGATGTGTTTTGGCGAGATAGAATATCCCTGGGATGATCGCGTTGCGACACGCGCAGCGCTCGCAAAATTTCTGGGAGTCGAGGGCCCGGATATGCCTTATCTCCCGACGCAAAATACAAATGAAAATTGAACCTGTTATTTTAGAGGGAAATACATATCGTCTTGAGCCACTTTCAGAGGCCCATATTTCTGCGCTGACATTGGCTGGCAGCTACGAATCAATATGGCAACATATGCGTTATGGGATGGTGACAACTGAGGAGAAGATGAGGGCCTGGGTGCTGGATATGCTAGCGCGTCAGGAACGCGAAGGCGATCTCCCTTTTGCGGTTTGCCATCTTCAGAGCGAACAGGCTATTGGGGCAACCCGATTTATGAATATTGACCATCCTGAGCGTGGCCTGGAAATAGGTGGAACGTGGTATACGCCCTCTTTTCAGGGATCGGGCGTTAATACAGAGGCAAAGTATTTGCTGCTAAAATATGCCTTTGAAGAACTTGGCTGCATCCGTGTTCAGATCAAAACAGATATACGGAATATTAAATCTCAGCGTTCGATCGAGCGTTTGGGCGCAGTAAGAGAGGGGATGCTGAGAAATCATGTCATTCGACAGGATGGTAGCTATAGGGATTCGGTTTTTTATAGCATCATCGAAAGTGAATGGACTGAGATTAAATACAGACTGGAAGAGTTGCTTCTAAACAGGGATGGGGATAGAAAAGCCTCAGATTAAACGGTTTGAAGCTCTTTTTGCCTCTGACGCATGGCAAGCAGTAGCAGGCCAAAGGCTGAGATTGAACCGACAAACAATCCGCCGTACCAGATAGTGACCGGACCAAAAGAGTCGCTTAGCCATCCGCCCATCACTGGTCCTACACCGCGCGCAAAACTCCATGCCAGGTTATAAAGTCCCATATAACGACCACGCATATCGGGGTGGGCGAGGTTGGCTACGTATGCACTGGAGGTCGGAACAATGATTAACTCGCCAATCGTGATGATGACGATGCTCGTCCAAAAACCCCAGAAACCGCTGCCGAGTGCGACGCTGCCGGTGCCAATGGCATAAAAAGCCATCCCGAGTGCCATGATTGGCAATGGCCTGTAGCGTTTTGTTTTTCTTGAAACAGTCACTTGAAAAAATATCACTATCAGTGCATTGGTGGTTGGGATCAGGCCATAGATATTTTCGGGGATGCCGTAATTTTGGTTGGCATAAACGGGGAGTATGACCCACATGAGAGCGGCTGTAGTCCACCCCAAAGAGTAGATCGCGATCATGGCAATAAAGGCTTTGTCACGCAGGATATACCGATAACCTAATTTCCCGGTACTATCTTCCGATATTGTTGACGAGGTTTCGTGGGCAGGCAGGGTCTCTTTGGCAAAAAATACAAGGAGAAGACCAAAGATGGTCATGCCAACTGCAGCGCTGATAAAAGTGATGTCATACGATATGGCTGCAAGGATCCCGCCTATGGCTGGACCCATTGAGACTCCAACATTTTTAGCCATCCGAATCAGCGCAAAGGCTTCGAGGCGTTCGAGTTCAGGGATCAGGTCGGCGATCATGGCATCCGCGCCGATGCGGTAGAGGGGAGTGGCAGCGCCACTGAAGGCCATTAGAATCGCAAAAATGGCATAGCTATCGGCTCTCATCATGAAGAGATACATGGAGGCGTTGATCAACAGACCAAAAACCATAACCCATTTCCGTCCGAATTTATCGGTGACAGGACCCGCGACGAAGGTGAAGGCCACCCCCACTACCGCATTGATCGTCATCAATGTCGCGATCTGGGTCAGAGGCATAGCGAGGCGTTTGCTGGCGTAGATCAGAAGGAAAGGCCAGATCATGGTTGCGCCAAGCATGCTGATCAACATACCGCCGACGAGCAGCCAGAACTGTTTGGGATAACGATTGAGGGTTGCTTGCAGCTTTGTGAACATGGTTATTGAATTGTCTTGCTTATACTAAAAACGGGCGACCAATGGGCCGCCCGTTTTGGTTTCTTCTTAGGGATTTAGCGTCGGTTACTATTACGTCCGCCGCTGCGATTACCGCCGCCGCGATTTCCGCCACCTCGGTTTCCACCGCCACCACGAGGTTGGTCGTTGGCAATAGCCTCTTCAACGGTCCAGCCTTCGAGTACGGCTTTGCGTGAGAGTCTGATCTTGCCGCCCGCGTCAATATTGGTCACCATTACGGTGATCTCATCGCCAACTTTGGCAACATCTTCGACGCTGTTGATGCGGACGCTGTCCAATTGCGAGATATGAACCAATCCGTCCATATTGGGGAGGATTTCGATAAAGGCGCCAAAATCGGTCACACGGACAACGCGTCCGGTGTAGATCCGTCCAAGCTCTGCGCTCTCGGTCAGGGATTCGATCCGCTGACGTGCCATGGCTTCGGCCTCGCCATCAGTGGCCGAGATGAAGATGGTACCATCCTCTTCAATATCGAGGCGTACGCCGGTTTCATCTTGAATGGCGCGGATTGTTTTTCCGCCAGGGCCAATGATCGCGCCGATCTTGCCGACGGGGATGGTCATGGTTGTCACACGCGGAACATGTCTTTTCAATTCCGGGCGAGGAGCGTCGATCGTTTTCATCATTTCGCCCATGATATGCATACGCCCTTCATGCGATTGCGTCAGTGCTTCGGCCATCAGTTCTGCACTCAATCCGCTGACTTTTATATCCATTTGCAGGGCAGTAATGCCCTTTTCGGTGCCGGTTACTTTGAAATCCATATCACCGAGATGATCTTCGGTGCCCAAGATATCGCTCAGGATGTGGTAACGCTTACCATCAGTCACCAGGCCCATCGCTATGCCTGATACAGGCGCTTTGATCGGGACACCGGTTGCCATCAGTGAAAGCGTCGAACCACAAACGGAAGCCATCGAAGATGATCCGTTTGAATCCATGATCTCGGAGACGAGACGGATCGAGTAAGGGAAATCCTCTTTGGCGGGGATGACTGGTAATAGCGCACGTTCTGCCAATGAACCATGGCCTACTTCGCGGCGGGAGGTGCCACGCATCATGCGAACCTCGCCGGTGCAGAAGGGCGGGAAATTGTAGTGATGCATATAGCGGCGTTCTTTTTCAGGGGTCAGGTTGTCGAGCGCCTGCGCATCTCGCAATGTACCGAGGGTGGCAACGGTCAGCGCCTGGGTTTCACCGCGTGTGAAGATGGCAGAACCATGGGCACGTGGGCTGATATCCAACTCACACCAGATCGGGCGGATATCCTTCGGGCCACGTCCGTCTGGACGCTTGCCCGCACTTAAAATACGTTCACGAACGATCTTCTTTTCTGCTGTGCCAAAGGCATTCTTGATATCTTTTTCCGCCAATTCTTTGTCTTCGGCGAGCATTGCCTCGACGGTTTGAGCTTTCAGATCATCCATGCCGCTGTAGAACTCATCTTTGCTGAGTGGCTTGGCGACCAGCTCGGTCATGGGGCCGCTAATATAATCGTAGACTTTGACTTCAAGAGCTTCATCTGTAACAGAAACGATTGGCTCATCCTTGGGCTTGCCAACTTCGGCAGCCATCCTGGATTGGGCTTCGATCAAGGGTTGGATGGATGCATGTCCCAGCTCAAGGGCTTTGACCATCACATCTTCGGGGACTTCATCTGCACCACATTCGACCATCAGGATGGCTTCTTTTGTTCCGGCCAGACGAAGGTCAAGATCGGATACTTCCATCTCGGCAAAGGTCGGGTTGATAACAAATTCCTCATTCACTCGTCCAATGCGTACTGCGCCAACAGGGCCATCCCAGGGGATATTTGAAATGGTCAATGCAGCCGAGGATGCATTGAGCGCCAAAATATCGAGGGGGTTATCATCCGCAGAAAGCGAATAGATCAAGACCTGAATATCGTTGCGCATTCCTTTTGGGAAGAGAGGCCGTAGCGGACGGTCGATGAGGCGCGATGTCAGGATGGCTTCGTTGTGGGGACGTCCCTCACGACGGAAGAAGGAACCGGGGATCCGCCCACCGGCGTACATCCGTTCCTCATAGTTTACACTCATCGGAAGGAAGTCAATTCCCTCGCGAGCTTTATCGCTCATCGTTGTGGCAGCAAAGACCATTGCTTCGTCGAGCTCTACGGTCACGGCGCCGCCAGCCTGATGTGCGAGCTTGCCTGTCTCAAATGTGACAGTACGCCCGCCCACCTCTGCGGTGTAGCGTTTAATTTCTGGTTTCATATTTTCTCCTTTTCCCGCCTGTTAGGGACTGAAAGCTGGTGATAAAAAGTTTTACCACGAAGACACAAAGTTCACAGAGCTTTTCTTTGTGGACACTAAGAGATTCTTAGTGCTCTGGGTGTCTTCATCTGCACTTGCATCGCAGGTACAAGTGTGTGGTGAGAGATTTTTCTCTCGGTTTATCGGCACCTTTCAATTCCCAACCGACGGAGCGAATATGGCAGACAGTTAGGTCTGCCTATATAAAAAAAGTAGATGGTGATGACCATCTACCCGGTCAAACTAGTAAATATTTACTTACGACGTAGGCTCAATTCGTCGGTTAGTGCAAGGTAACGACTATAATTTTCGCGTCGCATATAAGCCAATAAGCGGCGACGGCGACCAACCATTTTTAGCAGCCCAAGCCGACAGGATTCATCATACTTGTTGGTGCGCAGGTGATCGGTCAGGGCAAGAATGCGCTTGGTTAAAATTGCGATCTGGACCTCAGGTGAACCGGTGTCCTTCTCGTGCCGGTGAAACTCTTCAATTACCTTTGTTTTTGCTTCTTTTGTAATGGACATGACGTATGCTCCTAAATATATTTTTTTGCAGGTCTCCGTGACCGCAGCCGAAACCGCGAGACAGGACCAGTCATAGCGGAGCAGATTATACCAGATATGGAGGAGGTGGCAAGCGGAAAATCAAGCGTTTTTTTAGAATAACTGATCTGAAGGTGCTCAAGGTGTACTTGATTTCGCGCTACCATTTTTGCTATTATCACTGGCATTATTAATATTGTTAGGACTTACGAAATTTTATAGTCCTAGTCCCAATGCTCTGCGTTGGGGTATTGTAGACAAGCTACAACGCAGCGAGAAAAAAGGTATTTTTGCGTAAGTCCTGATTGTGATAAAGATGATCGCCTGTTATTTCAAATTTTAGAAACTACTCAAGCATGTCTTTGCGAGGCAGTTATATCGCCGGAGCAATCTCTCAGACAGTCGTGAAGACTGCCACGTCGCCTGAGCATGCTCCTCGCAGAGACGTTCCTGATGATGACTGAGTAGTAACAAAATTTATATGAAGAGAAGCCATCTTTGCTCCTTCTTTTTAATTTGCCTTCAATCCTTCTTGCAAACTGATTTGTAAATCTGTGGGGAGTGTGGGCAGGATTCGGCGTATCAGCAGGCTGGTTTTCGGGTTCTTCTTTCTTTCCAATATATTTTTGATGAAATAAGTGGTTTCAGTTGGAGAGGCCTTATAAAGTGCTCTGATAATATTTTCTATATCACCTTGCAGGAAGGTGGGCGCGGCTTCGATGATCGGGTCAATAATATCGAAAATGGAAGGCAGGTTTTCAAAGTCTTGAGCCTTTATCAGTGGTAATAAAGCCTGCAAGCCATTACTCCAGAATTGTTGACGGTAAGGATAGAGCCATTCAGTAACCAGAATTAAGAATTGATCGGGTGTTTCCTTTCGCAAGCGGGCAAGACTATTGGTTAGCAGGGATGTGCGCACGTTGGGGTCGCGTACCTTTTGTGTCCAGGCGGTTAAGCGGGCGAGGAGGCGATCCTCTTCAGGAGAAATATGGCCCAGGAGAAAGGCTGCGAGTAGACGGGTTTCAAGATAGCCTGTATCCCAGAGTTCGTCGGCAAGCTCCAGGGCCTGGTTTGCATTTTGGGAGGCCAGTGGCGATAATTCACTTTCGATCCGCTGCAGGATCTCTGTTGGGGTGCGATAGGTTGGCAGCACTGACGAGGGGGCAACAGATTTTCTTGTTCGCAGGCTGTGATTGACATAGAGATCAAGGATCTCCTGCAAGGCAGGAATAAAAACCGCGGGTTGGTCGAAGAGATCGGCCAACCGAGCGGTTTGTTTTTTGAGTCGAGCCAGGTCAATTGCGGGCATTTGATTATTTCCAGTCTCTGAGCGGAGCGCAGTCGCCTGTACCCGTAAGGGTGAAGAGCGGTTCTTGGAAACCCGTCCTTCACCCTTCGAGTACAGGCGACTACATGCTCATTTCATTCGCCCTCCGCTCACACCGTCCCGGTATCCTACGGGAGGAATTGTTTAGTGGTATTTAATACGCCTTTGCGAAATATACTTTCTTCTCAGCCTTCTCTCCACAAACGATACATTTTCCTTCGTCTTCGGGCTGGTCAAGGGGAATTACACGGGTGGTGGCCTTGGTATCCTCTTTTACCTTGGCCTCGCATTCAGCAGATTCGCACCACCAGGAGAGAGCCCATCCTTTTTTGACGACTTCCTTCAGCTCGTCGTAATCTTTGGGTTCGTGGATATTGGCGTCCCGAAATGCGGTCGCTTTTTCAAGCAGGGATGCCTGGATCGTTTCCAGCATTTCGGTAACGACAGCAGGTAAGCCATCCTGTGAGACGAAGGACTTTCCGTCACGCCCGGGGAGATCCCGTCTTGCCAGCGCGACCGATCCTTTTTCCACATCCTTGGGGCCGATATCCATCCGGAGGGGCACTCCGCGCATCTCCCAATCATTGAACTTGAATCCGGGGGAAACCTGGTCGCGGTCATCCACTTTTACGCGAATGCCGGCCTCTTTGAGTTCGGCAAATACCTTATCAACAATAGGCATAACCTTCTCGCGCTCTTCGTCTTTGCGGAAGATGGGTACGATCACAACCTGGAAGGGGGCGATCTTGGGAGGGATGATCAGACCCTGGTCGTCGCCGTGTACCATGATGAGTGCGCCGATCATGCGTGTAGACAAGCCCCATGAAGTCGTATAGCAATGCTCTAATTCATTTTCCTTGTTCAGGAAATCGATATCAAAGGCTTTGGCAAAATTTTGCCCAAAGTAATGGGATGTGCCAGATTGTAGGGCTTTGGTGTCGCCCATCATCGCCTCAATGCCTGTTGTCATTTGTGCGCCAGCAAACCGTTCAGTTTCAGATTTTCGCCCCTTTATCACGGGGATCGCGCAATCATTAATCGCAAAATCTGCGTAGACATCCAGCATTTTATAGGTTTCTTCCATCGCTTCATCAGATGTTGCATGGGCAGTATGCCCTTCTTGCCAGTAAAATTCCGCAGTGCGCAGGAAAAGTCTTGTGCGTAATTCCCAACGCAAGACGGAGCCCCATTGATTGATCAGTACGGGCAGATCACGCCATGATTGGATCCATTTACTGTACATGTAACCGATGATTGTTTCGGAGGTGGGGCGAAAGGCCAATTTTTCTTCCAGTTCATTTCCGCCGCCATGAGTAACGACAGCCAATTCAGGAGAGAAACCTTCGACATGATCTTTTTCTTTTTCAAAGAACGACATAGGTATCAGCGTTGGGAATGCCGCATTAACATGCCCGGTTTCCTTGAAACGGCGGTCGAGGCCAGCTTGCATATTTTCCCAGAGCGTCCAGCCATAGGGGCGTACAACCATGCAACCGCGCACAGGGGCGTAGTCGGCCAGCTCTGATTTCAGGACGAGCTGGTTGTACCACTCGGAGAAGTTTTCAGATTGGGGGGTAAGTTTATCGTCAGCCATTATTTCCTCTTTAGTTTTAAGGTTTGCAGTTTGAATGTTCGAAGGTTGTCAGCTTGAAATTGTTAACTTTCAAACCTTTCAACTTGCGAACCTTCTAGCAGGGTTACAGCAGATTGAACATCGGGAGCGAATTGGAGCAGGTCACGTTGAGATTGTGCGACGTAATCACCCAATTCGGTATAGAAAGCCTGATTGAAAAGGGTCTGCCAGCCCTTCCCGATCAGGATCAGTGGTGTAGGAGGCAAGACTTTGATGATCAGTTGATTCCACATCAGCGAAATTTCAGTCAGTGTTCCGGGACCGCCGGGTAGCGCAAAGGCGGCGTCACAGCGTTCGATGAGGGCGTTCAGCCGCTCTTTGAGCGTTGGGAAGCGCCATTCTTCCTCAACCCAATGATTGGGACGCACATCCCGCCAGGCCTCGATCTCATCGCAAACGACACCGATGACATGTCCGCCCGCTTCGGATGCGCCCCGGCTGACGGCTTCCATCGTGCCGATATATCCGCCTGTCATCACGCTATGACCCTGATTTGCGAGGAGACGACCAAGCTGCTGAGCGTCAGAATAGGCTTTTTCTTCGGGTTTTGGCACTGATCCGCCAAAGACAGTTATTTTCATTTTTAATACTCGTTACTCGTTATTCGTTATTCGATATTCGTTGTTCGTCTGTTAGGGCGTTCTTAGAATCGCCTTATAAAAATGCTTTTCTTTGTGTTCTTTGAGCTTTTGTGGTGAATTATTGAACTAATCCCAATCGCGGGATGCGTTCACTTTCAGTTTATCCAAAATCGCCTGCTCTAAATCTATCTCAGCAATTGACGCCAATTGTAGCAGGTAAAGTGCAACATCGGCGAGTTCTTCCGAAAGTTCTTCCTTATCGAAAGCCTCGTTCCATTGAAAATGTTCCAGGATCTCCGCGGCTTCCAAAGCCAATGAGATGGATAGATTACGCGGAGTCTGCGGGCGTTTGCTGTCAGCCTTGTACCAGCCCTTTGAGCGGACAAAATTATGCATTAATTCTGTGAGTTCAGAAATTTCCATTAAGTTCTCTCTTAAATCCCTCCCCCGTCTGTCACTTTGCCTAAGATTCCCTCTCCCTGTGGGAGAGGGGTAGGGTGAGGGAAAATAAAAAGGGCTCACCATTTCCGGGAGCCCTTGGTTGATATGCAAAAGTGGACCTATCCAGAGATGGCAAGTGAAATATGATGCGAGGTAGGGACCGGTGGTTTAAACATGGCGAGATTATAACCGAAAAACGTATTAATCCTGAGCGATGGGACGCACAACATCCCAGACAGCTTCGGGATGTTTATCCGCTATTTGTAATAAAACCCTCGCGGTGCCTTCAGGTTTTCTACGTCCCTGCTCCCAATTTTGGAGAGTTCGCACGCTGATACCTAGCAATGCGGCAAATTCCCTTTGCGAAAGTTGGTATCCAGATCGGATCCGCTTCACATTCAGTCCATCCACTTCAAACGCGCGAGCAGGTGGGGTCTCCCCGCGTAAAATCGCACCACCTTCTCGAACGCTTTCTACCAATTCATCGAATAATTCATCTTTCATGGGTATTCTTCCTTTACTATTTCTCTTAATACTTTAAGCTGAGATGGGGTCAAGTCGCTTGTCCTGGTTTTAGTGTAAATGAAAAGCATAAGCAATTTATCTTCTTCAACAGCCCAGTAATAAATAACGCGAACGCCACCACGCTTCCCCTTTCCCCTCACCAACCAACGGATTTTACGTAACCCTCCGCTTCCTTTGATAATTGGTGCAGAATTAGGACGATTTACCAATAGTGTTTGAAGCTTTCGGTACTCATCGTCTGTGAGGAAGTTCTGTACTTGTTTTGTAAAAACAGAGGTTTCAACGATTATCATGGATAAATAAAATATACGCCAATGGCGTATATTTGTCAAGGTAATATGAAATATTATTTAATGGCTCGCTAGGTATGGGAGTCGCAATTGACGAGGCGAGATAAAACTGAATAGGGAACTTTGAGATATTAGCTGATTGAATTTATATTAATGGGGGCAAGGGATCTCATCGGCAATTTCATTAAAATTAATATGTCGTAAAAAGAAATAAAACGTGGAATCAACAATTTGTAGCATTTTGCTAGTCTAGTCATAGTCAAACATAGATGGCGAGATGTTCTAATTGCTTTGCAGATTTACCAAATTAGGAAGCAGGTTACTAATATCTGATGCGCGAACATCTGCCCAAGTGTCACGATCACAAAGACGACCGGTTAACTACCCTCTCAAATAACTCGCTCCATTCACGTCAATGATCGTCCCCGTCGAGAAGCGCGATTCTTCCGCCGCGAGGAAAATGACCGCATAGGCAACTTCCTCGGGCTGTGCGACTCTCCCGAGAGGACTCTGATTGCGGATAAAATCTCCCTGGGGGCCAGATAACTTGCTTGCAGCCATGTCTGTTTCCACAAATCCAGGGGCAACCACACCAAGATAGATATTCTCTGTAGCCAGTTTTTGGGCCAGGGATTGGGTCATTGCATTCAGGCCGGCCTTGCTTGCGCCGTAGGCAGGCATTTCAGGCTCACCCCGAAATGCGCCGCGCGAGGAGACGTTTACGATCCGCCCGCCGCCGTTTGCACGCATAAATTGAGAAGCCCAATAGATCACATTTGCCGGTGCGACCAGGTTGACTGACAAGATCAGTTGCCAGGTATCCTGCCATTCTTCGTAGCTGACTTTATCGATCGGGTGAACCTGCGAAATCCCGGCGTTATTGACGACGATGTCCAAACCGCCCAAACCTTTGACGGTTTCCACGATCATCCCCTCGATCAGGGCAGGGTTTGAGACATCCGCCTGAACAAGAATATGCGGTCCACCTTTCAGGGTGGCCTGTGTTTCTTTGGCAGCCTCTGCATTGTGAAGGTAATTGATCGCCACCTTTGCACCCCGCTCTGCGAAAGCCTGTGCGCAAGCCTTGCCAATTCCACGTGAACCGCCGGTGATCAGTACTCGTTTTCCTTGAAAATTCATCAAAATCTCCTTTTAGTTATTGGCACTTTTCAAAGCTTCTAATTCTTTGGCTTTCTTCTCGCTCAGCCTCATCCGGATAATATTGAAACCGATAATTAAGAACAGGATAATAATCCTGTAGATGGGTTTAACTGGCAGAAGTAATCCCACTGCCAGGATGCCAACCCCAACCAGTCCATGAGATAGCCAGTTTCACCAATCTTTCAAATAAGTCCAAATTGATTCAAGTACATTTTTCATTGTTATTTGTTCCCTTAAGCCTTTCTATACTAGACCTCTTGCATATTTGCTCCCAGCGGCGTCCCCGCCGCCGCCCTAAAGGATGCGACGCAAAGGACGGCGGCTAGAGCAATGTGAAAAAGGGACTTTTGTAAGAAGTCTAATTTAGTTTTCAGGAAATATGTTCTTTTCCAGTTTCTAAATTTCGAATATTCTTCATCCCATTCTACATGATAAAATCAACTCATGCACGTTATTCTGACCCACGAACAGGCCGATTTCGACGCCCTGGCCTCCCTCTTTTGCGCCTCCTTGCTCGATGAGCAGGCCGTGCCTGTTTTGCCGCGTCGGCTTAATCGCAATTTGCGGGCCTTTCTCACCCTCTATGGGCGTGAATTTCCTTTTGTTGACCCTCGTGACCTCTCAGGTGAAAAGATAGAATCCGCTTTACTTGTGGATACCCAATCCCTTGTGACCCTAAAAGGTATGGGAAAGAAGACGCGCATTCGGGTTGTCGATCATCATCCGCTTCGTGAAAATCTTTCTGCCGATTGGGAAGTGATCGTGGAAGATGTCGGCGCGACGGTCACCCTCCTGACCGAAAGTTTGCGTCAGACCGATGAGCATCTTTCTGTGCCCCATGCAACTTTGCTCCTGGTCGGCATATATGAAGATACGGGATCATTATCCTATGTCAGCACAACTCCTCGGGATGTCCGCGCGGCAGGCTGGCTCCTGGAGCAAGGCGCCAGCCTGAAAATTGCCTCAGAATTTCTCAACCCGCCTCTCTCGCCAAAGCAGCGCATCATTTACGATATCCTCAGTGCAAACGCGGAAACTCACGAGATCAATGGACATCAGATCATCATTGCCTGCGCCGACGCTGAAGATTTGGAAGAGGAGGTATCCACGCTGGCGCATAAGCTTCGCGATCTGCTTGATCCCGATGCCCTTTTCATCCTTGTATCAACTGTTGAAGGGATTCGCCTTGTTGCCCGTTCTAGAACCGATCATATCGATGTCGGGAAGATTGCTGCTGAATTTGGTGGTGGTGGACACCCCCGTGCGGCGGCTGCGCTCATTCGTCAGGAATCCCCCTCTCCCTCAGGGAGAGGGGGCAGGGGTGAGGGTAGCAGGCCGAATTCCACACGCGTGCCCTGCCGACAACTCCTTGAGCTGCTCCCGGCCAGGGTCCAGCCTCCAATCACGGTTGCCGAGATCATGTCTCGTGGTCCGCAGGTTATTTCCCCTGATACCCCGGTTGAAGAAGCTGCCCAGCAAATGCAGCGGTTTGGCTATGAGGGCTATCCTGTAGTGGACAATGGGAAAGTGGTTGGGCTGCTCAACCGACGTTCGGTGGATCGGGCAATAGCCCATCACCTCACGCTG
This sequence comes from Candidatus Desulfolinea nitratireducens, assembly GCA_014382535.1. Lineage (GTDB taxonomy): Bacteria > Chloroflexota > Anaerolineae > Anaerolineales > Villigracilaceae > Desulfolinea > Desulfolinea nitratireducens. The sequence continues at coordinate 61,155 of JACNJN010000077.1, forward strand.
ACCGCTGCCAGTCTGATGGAGGCTGGAGAGGTGATCGTTGCTCCGGATGATTCTCTTCCGACTCTCCAAACCCTGATGATGGATAGCGGCTGGGGACAGATTCCCGTGGTTGAGGAGGGTGAGGTGATCGGGATCGTGACCCGCACCGATTTGCTCAAAACCCTCGCCCCGCACTCTCCCCGCGCTGCAGAAGCTGACTTTGGAAAACTCCTTAAAAAATCTCTGCCTCCTTTGCGGCTTGATCTGATTCGGAAAGTAGCCGAAGCTGCCGCCGGTGAACAAGTGGCCCTGTATGTGGTTGGCGGATTTGTGCGTGATCTTTTGCTTGACCGTCCCAGCCTTGATTTTGATATTGTTGTGGAAGGGGATGCGATATCGCTGGCCCATAAACTGGCTGAAAAATACGGCGGACGGGTGACCACTCACTCCCGCTTTGGGACGGCAAAATGGTTTCTTAAGGGGTCAAAGTTTGAAAGTGATGCTCAAGCCGCCGTCCTCGGCGGCGAGGACTCCACCGAGAGCAAAATTAAGGCTTCCAACCTTCCAACCTTTCTTGATTTCATCACCGCCCGGACAGAGTTTTATAAAAGTCCTACCGCCCTTCCGACCGTTTCACAGGGGAGCATTAAACTAGATTTGCATCGCCGTGACTTCACGATTAATACGCTTGCCCTGCGTCTTGACGGGACACATTATGGCGAGCTGCACGATCATTGGGGCGGCCTGGCCGACCTTGAGCGTGGTCTTGTGCGCGTGTTGCATTCGCTCTCATTTGTCGATGACCCCACCCGCATGTTGCGCGCCGTCCGATTTGAGCAGCGCTTTAGTTTTTCCCTTGGCGTGCGCACGCAAGAGTTGATGGATGAAGCTCGCCCGCTTTTGGGCAAATTAAGCGGACAACGTATCCGCCATGAACTGGATTTGATCCTGAATGAGCCACGCGCTGTAGCGATGTTTTCCCGTCTTTCAGATTTGGGGTTGCTGGAAGCAATTTCTCCCTCACTGACACGGGATCAGGGGCTTGCTGGCCGTTTAAATAACGCCCTCAACTCCCCGACGCCAGGTGATTTTGGTGATTTGCCTAACATTGCGAATCTTCCCAGGCGCGAGGCCCTGGGATATCTGGTATGGTTGTTGCCTCTTCCCGTAAAAGGATTGCATGCCGTGAGCAAAAAGCTCCGCTTTCAAGCTGCGTTGAAATCCGCCTTGCTTTCCGTGGGGGAACTTTTCGACGATTCACCGGCCCTCAAAGATGCAAAGATCAGCGAATGGACCTCTCGTCTGGATGGGATTTCACCTCTCGCACTTTACGCGGCTTTCCTTTGCCCCGCCGATGACACGCTGCATGATTCGATCGGTCAATATCTTGCCAAATGGAGATATGTCCAGCCGACCCTGGGTGGTGACGATCTCCAGGAACGCGGCCTCAAACCGGGACCGCGTTATCGCGAGATCCTTACCCGTCTCCGCGCTGCCTGGCTGGATGGGGAGATCAAGACACCGAAAGAAGAAATTACCCTGTTGGAGAGGTTGCTCAAAAAAAGCGATAACTGAGGAATTATTAATTTCCTTAGATCCGTATTAAAGTAAGATTCTCCCATAATAAACCCATGAAAAACTATAAACGTATCATCATCAAAATTGGGACGAGTGTTCTCACCAGCGGCAGCCCAAAATTAGACCGCCCCAAAATGATCAATATTGTCAGCGAATGCGCAGAGTTGCATCGCAAGGGCATTGAGATAATCATTGTTAGCTCTGGTGCAGTTGCGGTTGGCAAAGAACGGCTGGGATTTCCTGAACTCCCTGCTACTATGGCAAGTAAGCAGTTATTCGCTGCTGTTGGCCAGAGTCGCCTAATGCAGGTGTGGGAGCAACTCTTCGAAATATATGATATTCAGGTTGGGCAGATTTTGCTGACCCGATCCGATATAGAAGGACGATCTCGTTATCTCCATGCGCGAGATACCATGGACGCCTTGCTGGGGCAGAGGGTTATTCCCATAATCAATGAGAATGACGCAGTCGCCACTGAGGAGATCAAACTGGGTGATAATGATAATCTCTCTGCAATGGTGACTATGCTGGCAGATGCAGACCTTCTTGTTATGTTAACTGACCAGCCAGGTTTATTCACCTCTGATCCGCGAAAAAATCCAGATGCCAAACTGATCGCCGAAGTTAGCAATATAGATGAAATTGCGGATGTTGAGATCAGTCCAAGCCACACAGGGTTGGGGACCGGCGGCATGATCACAAAATTAAAAGCCGCGGACTACGCTCGTCGCGCCGGTGCGGATGTTGTTATCGCAGCGGGAGGCGCGCCAAAAATCATCACGCGCATTTTTCGGGAAGAATCGGTTGGGACACGTTTCCGCGCACTATCCACACCGCTCGAGAGTCGAAAACGCTGGATATTGACCCGCTCTTCTCCGGGAAAGCTGATCATTGATAAGGGCGCGGCTCAGGCACTCATTCAAAATGGACGGAGCTTGCTGCCTGCCGGTATTCTGAGTGTAGAAGGGGATTTCCGGCGTGGAGAAACGATATCCATCCTTACTATTGACGGTGAAGAATTAGCACGTGGTATTGCCAGATATGGGAGCGACGACCTCGATCATATTAAAGGGAAACGTTCAGAGCAGATCACGGAAATTTTAGGATATTTTTATGGTGCTGTTGCCGTTCATCGCAACGATTTAATTTTATTGAGTGAATAATAGTAAAGGAAAGAATATGGCAAATCTAATAGAAATGGGTAAAAATGCAAAAGCTGCTAGTCGCGTATTGGCAACAATGAAAACTGAGCAGAAAAATGCTGTCTTACACCTGATTGCTGATGAAATAGAAGCGCAAGCAGATTTTGTATTGGCTCAAAATGAAAAAGATATTGCTGACGGGAAAGCTGCTGGTTTGAGCCCGGCCATATTGGATAGGTTGCTTCTTACAAAAAAACGCGTCGGTGCGCTCGCTGATGATACACGCGGCGTTGCGGAACTATCTGACCCGGTCGGATCTGTTATCGAAGCGCGTGTTCTTCCGAATGGTCTCCGTTTGAGCAAACGCCGCATCCCAATTGGGGTTTTGGGTGTCATCTACGAGGCAAGACCTAACGTGACCATTGATATTGCCGCGCTCAGCTTGAAAACAGGGAATGCTGCTATTTTGCGAGGTGGCAAAGAAACCTTGCGGAGCAATTTGGCCCTCGTAAAAATAATCCAAACCGCGTTGGAAAAAGCGGGCTTGCCCCCGTCAATAGTTCAAATTATTGATGATCCAGATCGCGCGCTAGTGCCACAATTTTTAAAATTGGATCAATATATAGATATGATTATTCCCCGTGGTGGGGCAGGATTGCACCGTTTGTGCATAGAAGAATCAACCATCCCCGTTATTACCGGTGGGATGGGGATCTGCCATATCTTCGTGGATGCTTCTGCGAATTTGGCGGAAACTCTTGATATTATCGAAAACGCCAAAGTACAGCGTCCCAGTGTATGCAATTCATTGGATACAGTTTTGGTGCATAGGGCTGTTGCAGAAGAATTTCTTCCTCAGATGGCTGCTCGGTTGGCAAAAAGCAAGGTCGTTTTAAGAGCGGCGCCTGAAGCTTTTTCCATCCTGAATAATGGTGATCACCTGGCAGAAGTGCATCCAGCGGGGGAAGATGATTTTGATACGGAATGGTTGTCTTTGATATTGGGATTAAAAATTGTTGACGGCCTTGATGATGCCATTGCGCATATTCATCAACATAGCACGGAACATTCAGATGGGATTTTGACCAATGATCTGGAAAATGCCAACCGCTTTGTTGATGAAGTTAATTCATCAGCTGTTTTTGTTAATGCCAGCACGAGGTTTAATGATGGTGGGCAATTTGGATTGGGGGCAGAAGTGGCAGTGAGTACGCAAAAATTACATGCCCGAGGACCGATGGGGCTGGAGGAGCTCACAACTTATAAGTGGATTGTACTTGGTGATGGGCATGTAAGAGGGTAGGCTAAGGATAGTCGTAATGAGATATTAGACTTCCGAGTTCTCGAAGAACTCGGAAGTCTCTTTATGTTACCGATAATGCTTTTTCATTTCCGAAGCATATTTCATTCCCACGCTATGATTATTCTCCTTCAACCAATCAGCCAGATGCGTCTTCCCCAGTGGTGGTTCCGAGGAAACCAGCAAGCCCTCCATCAGGCCGTCGACCTCATCCTGGGTTAGCACCACATCCCCGACAAAGGCGCCGATGATCTGGGATGCCCATAAGGCCAACTTGGGAGGCATCTTTAGCAATCGCGCTGGTCGTTCAATTTCAGCGGCGATCAACCGTACCATTTCCTCGAAGCTGAAAATATCTGGCCCGACTGTGTCAGTGATGATATCCTCTTTGCGAGTGCTCAGGTCCACGGCCAAATCCGCATAGTCCTCGACAAAGATCGGCTGCAACCGGTAGCTCCCATTGCCGGGCAAGCCAAAAAGGGGAAATTTCCGCAGCAGCCAGGCGATATTATTGACCAGGATATCCTCATCCCCAAATAAAACCGTTGGACGCAAAATCGCATATCCCAGGGAAGATGCCTTAATCGCTTTTTCCAATTTTGCTTTACCACTGAAATATGGCAGATGCGAATCCAGGCTTGGATTTGTGATGCTGGTATGTACAATCCGTTTTACACCGGCCTGCTCTGCTGCACGGATAAGCGTCAGTGTATTTGAAACCGCTTGCTCATGCGTATTCTTGCCGTGAGAAAAACGCACCCAATAGGTGTTGAAAAGGATCTCCACACCATTGAGCGTTTCTGCCAGCTTATCTGGTTCGTCAAAATCAAAAGAATAAGCTTTTACTTTCCCATTAAATGGATCAGGATTATTAGGATGCCCCGTTAATGTAATCACCTCATCTCCCCGCGCCAGTAGTCGTTGAGTGATATATTTTCCTGTGTAGCTAAATGCTCCAGTTACCGCTATTTTCATATTGTTCTCCTTATAAAATTTATATCAGTCTCTGAGCGGAACCGAAGCGATATTTTTAGCGTAGGAGTAGTCGAAGAGCGGCTTCCATTTAAACGTCCTTCGTCTGCGCTATGCTCCGTTCAGGAGCTGTACCCTTAATTATTTCTTCAAGAGCCCATTTATTTTCTGGACCGTATCAGGCTGTCATTGTGTATCAAGAACCCGTTCCCTGCGAGGGAACGGGTTCTTTTGGGTCAATTATTTCTTCAACAGCCCAACCACCTTCTGGACCGTATTCTGATTCATCGTATCGAGTGCAGCCACAACCCGGACGAGATTATCCAACCCATCGAAAAAGGATTGCATTTCTCCCACACGCTCATGCACAAAATTCCATTCTTCCGCTTTGCCTGAGGTACTTGTGCCTGATTCCAGCTCTCCGAGTGTATCCCTGACCGAAGATAACGCGCGATCAAACTCGCTGTTTTCACGTCCTTTCAGAATGGTTCGGATCGCCTTGTAAAAATCACTCTCTGCAATATAGTAATCCTTCCGGTCACCAAGTTTGGATTGACGATGGATCAATCCCATCCGCGCCAGGGAACGGACACCAGTGCTGATCGCACCTTTGGTAAAACCTGTATGCACGACAATCTCGTCCAGCGAGAGGGCTGAGGGAGAGATGTAAAGCACCGCAAAGATCGCTCCCATGCTTTTGGGGAATCCCCAATATTGGCTGATCTGGCTTAATCCCTGGATAAAATTTTCTTTGATTTCTGCAAGTGGAGTGATTGGCATAAGATACTCTCTTTGTTTGATATAGTTTGTTTAGTAAATACTAAATAAACTATACAGTAAATAACATTGAATGTCAAGTGATAATGAAATCTACTAAAGTTTGGATAGTTTTTCCCTCTATGCTATACTCTAGCGAAATTTATTTTACTGACTCTATAATACGAGGTTCTATGTCTGTTGTCGCTTGTAAAATTACAAAAAAGGGCTATGAAATTGCCGCGGATTCAATTTCGGTGCGCGGATATACCCAAACGAAGAATAATACCGGACGTTCCAAGCTCTTTGAAATTAATAATATGGTCATCGGCTCTGTTGGTCTTGCCGAGGAAAGCAGCCTCCTGCATATTTTTGCTAAAACCCATCAGCCCGCATCAGCCACTGAAGAGGGTATATTGGAATTTTGGGGAGAATTTGCTGAATGGAAAAAAAAACGTACTGACCGTGGAGAGATTACCAACTCCTATTTTATTGGAACTGGGGGAGTAGTTTTTTCCATTCATGAGTGGCTGATCGAGACCGTCGTCTCTTATGAAGCGATCGGTGCCGGGATGGATTTTGCACTTGCCGCGCTTCATCTTGGTCATGATGCTGAGGCAGCCGTAGCAACGGCAATAGAGCTTTCTGTTTTTTGTGAGTCACCTATTCAGGTCATCAAAAAATAAGCCATAACAGGGGATTTTACCTCTGCGTGAAAAAAAATGGCTTGACACATTTGCTTCCCCCCTGTAAAATCCTCCTGTTCGAAAATCTTAGGCTGAAATGCCTAAAATTTATTTAATCTCACTTCCTCGGGAGGAATAAATTAGTATGAATTACATGGGTCTTTCAATGTTTGAAACAATTGCGATCTGGTCGGTTTTCGGTATCGCGATTGTTGGTCTGCTCTATGCCATTTTCCTGCGCAACCAGATCATGCGCGAAGATAAGGGTACAGAGCGAATGCAGGAAGTTTGGAGCTGGATTCGTGACGGAGCAGACGCTTATTTGCAAGAGCAATTAAAGGCCATTTGGCCTTTTGTTTTGGTCCTGACCGTCGCCCTCTTTTTCTCTGTCTATATTGTGCCACCCACTGAGGAAGCTCTTTTGCGCTTCCAGGGGATGGAAGAATCACAAATCAGTCTCATCCTGGGATTTGCACGCGCATTTGCCTTTGTGATGGGTGCTGGTTTCTCCCTGACAGTTGGACAGATCGGGATGCGCATGGCGGTACAGGCGAACGTTCGAGTTGCTTCCGCTGCTCGTACATCCTTTAGCGATGCACTCCGGATTGCCTACCGCGCCGGAACGATCACCGGAATGCTTACCGATGGTCTCGGTCTTCTTGGCGGTACCGTCATCTTTATGATCCTCGGTATTGCTGCTCCTGATGCCCTCCTCGGCTTCGGTTTTGGTGGTACGCTCCTCGCCCTTTTCATGCGCGTTGGTGGCGGTATCTTCACCAAAGCAGCAGATGTCGGCGCCGACCTCGTCGGTAAAGTGGAAGCAGGCCTCCCCGAGGACGATCCCCGTAATCCTGCCGTTATCGCCGACCTGGTTGGCGATAATGTTGGTGATTGTGCCGGTATGGCAGCAGATATCTTTGAATCCTACGAAGTAACCATCGTTTCAGGTTTGATCCTTGCTTTGGCTCTCTGGCATCTCACTGGTCGCCTTGAGTGGATCATCTTCCCCCTCATCGTCCGCGGTATCGGTGTTCTCGCCTCCATCATCGGCACGTACGCCGTAAAAAGCGATGCCAAAGAAGGTGGCGATGCAATGAAGGCGATTTTCACAGGTTTCTTCACCTCCGCGATCATTTCATCCGTCCTTTTCTATATCGCTGGCTTCTTCTATATGAATAATGCTGGCATTGACCAATGGGGCGGCTGGTGGCGCGCCCCGACCGCTGTTTTCGTCGGTGTTTTGCTCGCTCTCGGTATTGACCGCCTGACTGAATATTTTACTGGTACACACGCTGCTCCCGTGAATGACATCAAGAAGAGTGCAGATACCGGCTCCGCGACCCTGATCTTGCAAGGTATCGCCGTCGGTTACGAATCTTCTGTCTGGTCGATATTGATCATTGCAGCCACGATCGTGGCCTCAATTGCTATCTTTGGCACAATCCCTGGCCTTGAAGGCGCAGACCAGATCAACTTCATCCTTTATGGTGTTGCCATGGCTGGCATCGGTATGCTCACCCTGACAGGCAACAATGTCGCGATGGACTCCTTCGGACCGATTGCTGATAACGCAAACGGTATCGGCGAAATGTCCTGGACTGGTAAAGAAAAAGAAGAAAACGCTGGCGCACAGCAAATTATGGCTGATCTCGACGCAGTGGGTAATACCACCAAGGCGATCACCAAAGGTGTTGCGATCGGTTCTGCCGTTATTGCGGCTGTGTCTCTTTTCGGCTCCTTCCTCGTGGATGTAAGCCGTACGCAAGCCTCTCTTGGTGTTCCGCTTGCTGAGCAAATCCAGAATATCGGCATCCGTGTTGATCACCCGCAAGTTTTCGTGGGTATGTTGATCGGTGGCGCAGTTCCGTGGCTTTTCTCCTCTTTCGCAATCCAGGCTGTCAGCCGCGCTGCAGCGCTGATCGTTTTGGAAGCTCGCCGCCAATTTGGTTTGGGTGTTCTGGATGGCACCGTTAAACCTGATTATCGTCAGGCTGTTTCTATCTCGACCTCTGCTGCTCAGAAGGAATTGGTTTCCCTGGCAATTATCGGTGTTGTTTCCCCGATCGTGGTCGGTCTGACCTTGCAGGTTGAAGCCCTCGGTGGTTTCCTGGCTGGTTTGATCCTCTCCGGTCAGTTGCTGGCTGTCTTCATGAATAACGCTGGCGGCGCCTGGGATAATGCCAAGAAACTCGTTGAAGATGAACCTTCGGACCCCGCAAAGAATACAGGCAAAGGCTCAGAACGTCATAAAGCCTCTGTTGTTGGCGATACCGTTGGTGACCCGATGAAAGACACCGCTGGTCCTGCCCTGAACCCGATGATCAAGGTTGCGAACCTTGTAGCCCTGATCGTTGCTCCAGTTGTAATTCAATACAAAGGCGCAACTGGCGCCACTGCCGTTGGCGTCTGGGCAACCGTTATCGTCCTGATTGGTTTGCTGGTCTGGGCGATCAAACGCTCGAAGGCAACTGCCCCTGAGATAGCTGTACAGTAAAGAAAAATTTACTAAAAATTAAAATCCCCGCTCATATGAGCGGGGATTTTTGGATTAAGGAAGGAGATCTTTTTCTGTACCTTAATCGCTTTCTCTGACCCAGAGTTTCTCCCAAAGCAATTTGAATGGGAAAAAATAGAAGACCAGCACGATATAAAGCGCATATCCCTGAATATTTGTGGTAGCGGAAAGAAAACCCAAAAGCAGGATCATCAGATGCATCCGCACAACACTGCCATAGGGAGCGAGCATTACCGCATTACGGTCAATGGTGTGATAAGCATTCACATAGGTTGTTCCTCTGGATAATGCACTGAAGGCGACAAAGGGCCAATAATTCCTAATAAGCTCTCCCAAAAAAGATAAAACAGTATTTACGGAAAGCGCCATCTCCGGGCCGCGAGTTTGAAAGAGGGGGAAAAAACCGTCTAGAAATACTGCATGGATCAAATGAAAAAAACCAAAATGAAAGGTAAAAAAAGACAGCGTGAACAGGCCGCCTCCGATAATGAATAGTTCACCCAGTAAGCCGGGAATGGTTGTGGAGGATTGGTTGATCGTCCCAGCAATTGCCAGGATGATGTGCAAATAGCCAAGCAGCAAGCTTGAGATCCATAAACTCCAGACAAGATCCCTTGTCTGCCAGTCCTGTTCTGCTGCCAGAAGGATCGTTGCAAAAAAGACCCCCAGATCGATCAGGATTTCCAGGTAAATATTCTTGGGTGGATAAAAGCGATTCATATGCGGAAAAGCATAACAGTTTGACAGACAAGAGGCAAGCCCGTTTTACCATAAAGATGCTGAAAATTTATAGCTTACGCACCATGATATATGCATCTCCTTTATCAGCATATTCCAAAAATCCCTGTTGTTTATATAGGTTGATTGCATAATTATCTTTAGAGACACTGAGACTTATTTTTTGAACAGTGTGTTTTGAGGCATGCTCAATAAGCCATTCAATCAATCTTTTTCCAATTCCCTGATGCCGATAGTCTCTATGGATGGCAATAACTAATACAGGTGTATTTTCATCCACATATCCATGATCGAAGTTGTTGTCTGTCCAGAATCGAACCCAGGCTGCACCGACCGGTATTGAATTAACGATTGCAAGAACCGCTGTATCTCCATCTCTTTTTCCCCAATCAGCCAATGCTTTACTTACATCCGGGAAGGCAAGCCCTTCTTCAAATGAAGGTTTGCGGAAATCGAAATACAACAACTTGCCCCGCCTTTTTCATGCAAAAGCCACCCGTATATCAGAGATGTTGTATAAAGCGGGTTCATCTTGCATATCACGCATTGCCGAAGATAATGATAACGAAGTCCAGTCTTGTTTTTCTTGCTGTTCAGCCTTCATCAGCAAATACTGAACAAAGTCGAATAACTCTTCCTGAAAAGAATGCGGAAGTTTTTTTGCGTATTGGTGGATTTTTTCATCAAGTGTCATGTTTTTTTACTCCATAAGATCGCTAAACGCTACACTATCTACATTGATTTTACACCAATACCGGAAAGATTTTGAATCTTTATTGCAGGAAGGTGGCTAACGGTTTGCGTACGCCCCGCATGCTCTCTGCAGGGTACTTGCTGGTGGGTGGACGTGGACAACGCTCATTATACGGTGGATATTCAAGATACAAAAATCTCAAATTAGCGGTACGATCGGGCGAAGGAGCGATCCTATGAGACTATCGCCCATCCCGAAGTACGAGCGCCGGGAATCCCACCTGCCGAGTACACGCTTTGTTAGACGGCACCTATACTCAACGCGGTTGCAAATTTTCATTTCAATGCAATTGGGGTTGAGCGGGGCTAAAGCCACCTGCTCAGTACATGAAAGTCCGTTGGACTGGGTTCTAGCCCGATAGGGCTTCCATGAACTGAGCCGGGGATTAATCCCCTTGCGGAAGTGATAATGAAAAAACATGCCCGTTCTCAGTATATTTGCCCCTGATAGATTGAACCCCTGGATAATCTCACTCTGGGAGAGTCTTCGTTAGGATCTCGATCTCATGCCAGGCGGGCCACAAGTCGAGGACGCTCGTGGTCACCACCCTGACAAGATCAACCCCCACTAACGGCTCGTTGGGTTGGAATGTGAGTACGTCACCTTCATTGGTCACTCCATCGAATGTGTACAACAACTTGATTTTCCCGTCTGTCTGCCGCACCCAGATTTCGTGCACGCTCCTCCCAGGTGGTTGCTGGGCAACGGTCAGCACGATAGATTCGACCTCAGCGGGGGTTGCCAGCGCCAACTGCACCCATTGCGGGGCCCCGGCAGAAGAATTCCAGTAGTTTTGTGACTCGTCCGCCACCTGCTGGGGCGGGAAACCGGCGGCATAGCTTGAAGCAGTGATGACAGCCTGCGGAGCCACATTGAAGCGGATGAAATCGAACTCACCGTAGGCGCAGGGATCGGGGCGGTTGACCGGTGCGAGTACTGTGGAGACAACGCCTTCCCCTTCATAGCCATTCCAGAACTCGTCCTGCGGGTTTATACCCCAGGTCCAGAACAACCAGCCGTCAAACCCATAATCGCACGAATCCACCTGCCAGGCTTGCAGCGCCGCCGCCGCACGTTCGGCCGTGGCATAGTTGTGTTTGTCTGCGCCGAACTCACCCATCACGATCAGCTTGCTCCCACTGTCGAGCATAGCAAAGTTTTCGGCGTGTCCCTGGATGGATAGATCGTAGCCGGGATAGGCGTGGAAATCGAGGAAATCAAGCTGTGATTCGCGCACGACGCGATCGAGGTAGACCAGACGAAGATCCCCCTCACGCACTCGATTGGGTTCCTGCTGGACGAAGAAACCCATCGTCACCAGCGCGGTCGGATCAACGACTTGGATCGAATCCCGTACCTGCTCGATCCAATACAGCCAGCCCTCCTCCATCATCCGCTTCTTGTCGGCCTCGTCCGCCATGTCATACGTATTCCCGTTGGCCGTGGTCACTGTCCCGGAATTGCGGTTCAGGGGCGCCGAGTCTGCCTCGTAGAAAGCCTCATTCTTCAACTCGTACGCCAACACCGCATCGAGCGCTGCGCTGCGCTCGATCAGTCCCTGGATCAGATCCACCCAGACCATGCGTTCAGCGTTGATACCGTGCTCGGTCAGATAGACGCCGTTGTACCCCACGTAAGCGGCACGAGCGAGTTCCTGGCTGTAGCCGCCGTCATCTGGGACCCAGTCATCTGTGAAGATTACGAAGATACCGTACTGCTTGGCTAGTCGTAGGAACTCGGTGATGTTATCCAGGTAAGCGTCCGATAACCCCCCGGCAGGGTCGCCGATACAACCGCCTACTTCGCCCCAGCAGGCGTTCTTCCACATCCGTACCGTGTTGAAACCCAGCGCCTTCATCTGCTGCAGTTCAGCTTCGGCCTGGTCCAATTCGCCGAAGGAAGTGTTGAAGAGGGCATCGACCCAGATATCGCCCCGTCCGGGGGAAGGTCTGGACACCCAATGGACATAGTCAGCGCCGCGCGGCACGAACCGTTCGCCGGTCAGGCGGTCATAGAACTCCATACCGGATGGAACTTCGCGGATTCCGATCCGGTGTTCGATCACGACAGGGGTGTCCGATGGCGCTGGAGTGGCAGTTACTGAGATGGGAATAGTGGGTGTTGGCTCGGGTTGTGATAATCCGATATTTCCCGGTAAATTACAAGCTGTGACAATAGTGAGTAACGCGAAACCGACAAGCATACTATGGGTTTTAGAGGTCAACTTTTTCAATTTCATAATGCAATCCTTAATCTAAAGGGACTAATGCTCCGCTTAACGGTTTGCGTTACCGGCTCGTGGGTGGGACTTGGACAACGTCATTATAGCGGAACCTCCTCAAGCCAGAGTCAAGCTAATTTATCGGGGCGCTTCCCACGAGTCCGTGTGCACGCTTTGTTAGGCTCATTCTTCTTCATATCTAAAACTCGTTAAAATCTTTAACATTATAAATAATAGCTGCTCAGTAATTATGTAGTGACTTATTAAGTCTTGCGGATGGTACAGCTCTTCTCCCTTTTTGAAATTGAAGTGATATATTTTGCCAGTACGTATATCGGGATAGTCAAAATTTATATCTTTAATAGCTGTAAAATTCCTGTGCATACTATTACGAATATCCCAAGCAAATGACCATAATTGAAAATCTGTATCATCGATTATATTTTTACTTCGAAGGGTATCTCTGATAAATGACATCTCGTAGATTTTGTTTTTGTATTGATTTATTAAATTTGCCCGAAGTTTTTTCCCTTTCCCCTTACTTTCCGAATTCCAATTTTCTTCAATAATGGCAATCTTCTTGTTTATTCGACTTTGCACAAGCTCCTTAATATCTTCATTTTCTACTAAGAATTCATTTAAAATTTGCTCAAATACATTAACAACTTCAAGCAAATGCTGAACTGCTATTTTTCCCACATAATAAGAAAACTGTTCAATTGAAAGATTTCTATACTCGTTTACTGAAGTGATAAACGATTTAATCAGCATTAATGAGTAATTACATGCACTTCTAAACCCTTCCACCCATTTCTTCTCAATTACGGGGCGATCAGATTGTAAAAAATTTTTACAAAATAACACATCACTATGAATTCTATCCCCTAGGCTTTTTAGCAGAGCAACTTTATTGTTGATAATTTCTTCGTCAATTTTTGGTACATCATTTTTTTGAGGAGTTATTGTAAACTTGAATCGGTTGAAGATAGTTTTCGTAAATTCTTTTATTCGATTAATCAACGAAAGTATTAGTATCATAATGCTGAAAAATAATTATTCAGTAACAAAGCCTTTTATGAGCCTAACGTTAAGCGTGAGCGGCCCACAAATATAGCTAAAACAATTCTACCCCGTCTTCCCCGAAACGGAGGCTTTCGTTCTGCGCTTGAGTCCGCTCCACGCAGTGTTGGACGAACTCCCATCTAACTGGAGTTTGCGATTTAATTATAGCCCGGAAATACAGGATTGCGGTTTCCGGGGCACTCCAATTGCAACCGGTGCGGGCTGGAAATACGTCCAAGATGTCTGGGAAATCTGACAAAAAAAACAAAAATCAGCCACCTGACACACTGAACCCATCCCGCCATGCCGGGCTTGAAGTTCCAGGGGAACATCATAGTGCCGCAAATTTCCATTGTTCAAATACGCCAAGCAATGGTAAAACGTGCTCGCGCCAACCGGAGACCGGTCCAAACTCTCTGCCTGAGATCAAGATACCTTGATGGCAAGCAGGGCATAGCCTCGGGTCATTTTCGGTCTGCAAGACTTGCTTTAGCCATTCCAGCAGGTTCAGTTTTAAAGGCACAGGCAATTGCATAGACAGATCTAGTAAACGTCGGGCTTGCTGGAGTTTTTTACGGCAACTGCCATGGTGTAACCCGAAATGCCTGATCCGCACAAAACGGCTGGGCAAAACATGCGCTAAGAAACGTCCAATAAACTCGACGGCGGGGATAGACATCTGTTTTAACTTGCCTTGATCCAGATTGTCGTAATATTCAAAGGTGACCTGGCCGTTTTTCAAGTCCAAGATGCGATGATTACTGATTGCGATCCGAAAGACATAACGCCCAAGATATTCGATCAGCTTTTCAGGTCCGTAGAGCGGAGGTTGGATGTAAACTTCCCATTTCTTGTTTTCTGCGGTTTCCAACATCTTGCCCACATCCAGCTTTCCAGCTTGTGTATCCAAGTTTCCGTTTAGCCATAGTTTTTTCACGCCCGCGCAAAAAGCACGCAGAAAATCTTGGGACATCATCTTCACAGGAAACAGGTATTTCCGTTTTGCCATTTGCCAAGAATAGCCATTTGGCGTAGTCACCAGTGCGCCTCCGGTCACAATAAAATGCAGATGGGGATGTCGTTGGATACGTTGTCCCCAAGTATGCAATACCAGGGTAAAGCCAATGTCTCCGCCCAGATATTTTTTCCCATACTGTTTGAGAATGCTACTTGCTGTCTCAATCAGGTGCTCATATATCACCGTTTGATTCCACCATACCAGCGGATTGAATATATGATCGATGGTAAAGACAACGTGATAGTAGCTGATTGGCAAGAGCCAAACCTTCTGTCTTTCCAGCCACTGTGCTTTTTCAAAACTTCCACATTTTGGACAATGCCGATTTTTGCATGACTTGTAACTAAATTCCCAGTGTCCACAGCCATTGTTGCAAGTTTTCAGAACCCCGCCCAGAGCTGGGGTGCGACAATCCATAATTGCTCTCGCCGCCCTGCTTTGCTCATATGATAACGAATGGACCCGTTTATAGTCATCCAGATGCTTCCGAAATATCTCAGCTACATCATGTTGAGGGCTCTCGTTGTCTCTCATTCTTATTCCATTTTGTCCCACTTAATAGACAGTAGAACAAACGTTCGTTCAACTACACATAACTGACTTATTCTGTATATTCACCTCAAAGAATGGTAAGATACAGAGTGTAACAGCTTAATAGCTTATCTCTGGCAATTATAAACTCACCATCAACAAAAAGCAACAAAAATGACACCCTCACCCGCCAACCCTCATACAAAAAAACTCCTCGAAGAATTCCGCGAACAGCTGCGCACGCGTCATTACGCCCTGCGCACAGAAAACACATATATCTCATGGGTGCGGAAATATATCCTGTTTCACAACAAACGCCACCCAAAAAATATGGGTCCAAAGGAGATTAACGCATTTCTAACCCATCTCGCCATTGAGAAAAACGTTGCATCCACAACACAAAACCAGGCCTTGAGCGCCATCCTTTTTCTCTATCGCTACCTTCTCAATATTGAACTCCCCAAAAATAAATTGATCTATAGTCGCCCCAAAAAGAGAAAATACATCCCGACCGTCCTTTCAAGAGAAGAAGCAAAAATAATATTGCAACACATGGACGGAGTCTATCTATTAATGGCGCAAATTATGTATGGCAGCGGTCTCCGCCTGATGGAGGTCTTGCGCCTGCGTGTCAAAGACCTTGATTTTGCCAACCGACAGACCATTGTCCGTGATGGAAAGGGAGGTGATGATCGCATCACCACTTTCCCCGACTTGCTAATGGAACCACTGCGTCTGCACCTTAACGGTTTGCGTTACCCGCGCTGGGGCGGGCGGCGGAACGCTGTCCAACTGGAAAAATGCTGAGGCGTAGAAAAAGGCTTGGAATCGCGCCAGAATCCCCAGCGTCGGGTGCACCCAAGATGAAGGCTTGCCATCATTTTATACGGGAGAAACCCCTC
>JACNJN010000220.1 GCA_014382535.1 Candidatus Desulfolinea nitratireducens
CAATAAAAACATCCTACCAGAGGGGCGTCTCCAAAATGTGGACAAGGGGAGATATGAATTAACCTAAACCGTTAAAAATGGTTTTGGGAGTGGCTAAACAGGTGTGTATCAAAGTGGCAATCCTATGGCTCTGCGGGGATTTGTAATCCCTGCTTACACAGGAAAAACGCTGGATTACAAATCCAGCCAGAGCAGATCATTATTTTAATTACACACGAAAATAGCCACTCCCTGGTTTTTCAATCACGGCAAAAATTCAAATTCATGATAAACTTCCCCCGGTAAAATTCTTATTGGAGAAAATCCATGACATCCAAAAATTCCCACCCGATCAAAATTGCCGGCCTAAAGCGAGAGTTACCTCTCTTTGAAATCAAACCTGGTTTGCGAATTGCGATTCTTAATATCCTTGGTGATACAGAGTTGGTAGAAAATTGCGCAAAAGCGCTTGGGAAAAAACTTAAATCGATTAACTATGATGTTCTCATCACTGCCGAAGCAAAATCAATCCCATTGGTATATGCGCTTTCTGTCGTCACCGGAAAACCCTACGTAGTTCTTCGCAAATCGTATAAACCCTATATGGGTGAAGTGATAAGCGCCGAGACACTCTCGATCACTACCGGTGAGCCGCAAACGCTGATCCTCGACGAAAAAGACCATGCTTTGCTCAAAGGCAAGAAAGTCATTCTTGTAGACGATGTGATCAGCACCGGTTCCACATTGCAGGGCATGCGCATCCTGATGGAAAAAGCCGGCGCGGCAATCGAGGCTGAGGCAGCCATCCTGACCGAAGGCGACCGTGCAAAATGGGAGAATATCGTTGCTCTGGGGCATATTCCTTTATTTTCAGATTAATCGCTCAAACTAATGAAAAGCAAAAACTTCCGAAGTCTAAAAGACTTCGGAAGTTTGCTGTTCCAAAGGACAACAAGAGGAATCGCCTTTAGATTTTCTTGACCAATTTTTCTTTTCGTTTTCTGGAGAAGTTTTTGATGGCCCTCTCTCTTTTTAATGCGCTACTTCTATCAGGTTGCTCTTCCAGATAAATCAACTTTACCGGTCTACGTGAGCGGGTATATTTAGCGCCTCTCCCTGCGTTATGCTCTTTCTCTCGTCGGGTGGGATCAGTCGTCCAGCCAGTGTAATAAGTTCCGTCAGCGCACTCAAGAAGATAGCAAAAAAAGGGCATTAGCTACGCGGTTTTTTCTGACGAATGCCAAATAAGCGTTCAGAAATTCCGGCCACATTGATAGAGGGACCGCCCTTATCATCTTTAAATAACCAACCAGCCTTTAGACGCTCATCCAGCCAGTTCAGGCCTCCCTCTTCAGCACGGGTGAGCTGCTCATCCAGCGCATCTTTATCTTCAGCCGAGATACTTTCTTTCAAGGTTTGGAGGGATGCGATCATTCCGTCCAGAACGCGAACGGTGTTTTCGCCATTCAACAGAGCAGCATCGGAAAGAGACCTGGCACTCTCAGGATGGAGGCTTGCTCTCGTTGTTTCGGCATATGGGCGGCCGGCGAGTTTGCGCGCTTCATTCCAGCCCGGATGATCTACCGTTGCATTGAGTAGAGCGGCTGCCGTCAGTTGTGGAAGAAGATGGATAGATGACATCAACCCATCTATTTCTGTGATATCAGAAAACAGAGGCTGTGAGCCAAGGAGCTGTGCCAGATCAGCAGCCAACTGGACAGTTTCCCCCGAAGTATTGGGGGGGGCTGCGATCATCGTCACTCCGTTTTGGAATAGGTCTGCCCGAGCCGCGTTAACGCCGAACTCTTTCTCGTGCAGATATTCGGGATTTATAACGGGGACAAGCCCAATATATGAGCGCCCCGCAGGAAGCAGTTCCTGCATCCACATCTGAACGGCTTTCTTAACTGGTGCTGTATCTAAAATCACAGCATCCTCTTTCAAATCCTGCACGATATAACCCAGGGTATCTTTGATTTCACTGAGGGGCAAACTCAATACAATAATATCTGCCTCTCTAACTGAGTTAGGCAGGTTCCGCTTGATTTCGTCCACAGCGCCAAGCTTTTTTGCAGCTCTGGCAGTAGCCGAGTCTTTATCGTGACCAACGCGGACAATATTTTTATTATGATCTGCAAGGGCCAAGCCAATAGAGGCCCCAATCTGCCCCAAGCCAATGATGCTAATTTGTATACTCATCTTTATCCTTCTGGTTGATTTTTTCCTGCATTATACCCCGCTACTTGTCCTAGAATCGAGAGAACCAGGGACGCCGACCCTGGTTCTCTTTTGAAAGGAGGAGAAGAGAAATCACTTATGCTTTATATTAACATAGGCAAATCAGGGCTACTTGACGCTTGTCCTACGATTACCCTACGGCTGCCCCCTAGTTATCAAATATGTAAGGAAAAAACCTATTTTGTCCATATTTGATGAACCAAACTTGCATTTAATGGAGGGTAAACGCTACAATAGAGCAAAGAATTTGGAGGTGATCATGAAACGCAGCCCCTCAACCACGATTTATTTCAGCAAAGTGCAGGATACTCCCATAGGCGAGATCTGGCTTGCCTGCTCTGATCGGGGTCTGGTCGCCGTTGAGTGGGATTCCAGGCGGTCTGAATTACTGGACTATATCACCCGTCGCTTGAAATCACCTGCTGAAGAAGATTCGCGCCGCTTGGCTCACGCGGCCAACCAGTTACACGAATATTTGGATGGGACACGTCGACAATTCACCATCCCGATTGATTGGTCCCTGATGCGCCCCTTCCAGCGTGAGGCCCTTCTGGCAACTTTCGCCATCCCCTATGGACAAACCTCAACATACGGTAATCTTGCCCGCCAAATCGGGCGTCCGGGTGCGGCCCGGGCAGTGGGACGTGCTGAGGCGACCAATCCCATGCCCCTGGTGATTCCCTGTCATCGCGTGCTGGGGTCAAAAGGTAAATTGCGGGGATATGGCGGTGGCCTGAGGATCAAAAAATGGCTGCTGCAACTGGAGGGGGCGGTGCTGGCGTAGAGGCAGCCTCAAACCCCAATCACCTGTTTCATCAGCGCTAAAAGTGAAAGAAATTCAAAGGCAAGGTTGGCGGCCAGGATCGAAGTGATCTCGGAATGGTCATAGGGCGGGCTGACCTCTACCAGATCAAATCCAACGATATTGAGCCCCTGCAATCCACGAACCAATTGCAAAATTTGGTAACTCGACAAGCCTCCCACCTCGGGTGTCCCGGTACCAGGCGCAAATGCAGGGTCGACCGCATCAATATCCAGCGAGACATAAACAGGGCGGTCCCCAATCGTCTTGTGGATTTCCTCAATCGTCGAGGGAATGCCTCCATCCAAGACCTTTTCTATGGTTTGTATTTTCACCCCCATCTCTTCTGGCTCTGTGATATCAGTGGATTCACTGATTGGACCACGAATACCAACCTGAATATAGGCATTCGGGTCGATTAGTTTTTCTTCTATTGCCCTAAGATAAGGTGTGCCGTGGCTATAAGGTTGATCCTCATATTCTTCATCCCATGTATCAGGATGAGAATCAAAATGGACGACAGCCAGCTCACCATATTTTGCGGCATGGGCGCGGAGTAAGGGCAGGCTGATCGAGTGATCGCCCCCGAGGGCAAGAACCTTCACATCCTGGTCAAGGATGGTTTTTGTATCTTTGGTGATATTTTTCATTGTTGCTCTGATATCGACGGGAATCACACCTATATCGCCATAATCCACGATCTTAAGTTCTTTGGTTGGAGCGATATTCAGCGCACGATTGAAGCCCCAGATCATAAGCGAGGACTCGCGAATCTTCCTTGGCCCAAAGCGGGTTCCGCTTCGATAGGATGTGCCACTGTCAAAGGGAATCCCGACAACGGCAACATCGACACCATCCAGTTCGCGAGTGGCTGGCAGGCGCAAAAATGAGGGGATGCCGTGAAAAGGCTCAAGATCAGCACCAAAGGCAGGATTGGGGTTATTTGTTTGCATAAATATTCCTCATGTTGTTAATTTCATAGAAGCGCTTTTTTTCGAAGGACTTGCAATGATTATAGGCTAAAAATAAGGCGCTTTATTGCCGAATAAGACCGAAGTCACTATTTTGTTGAAAGATCTTGGTGGGCATACAAAAACGGCCATGAGGCACGCCAATCTTCCAACAAGTTCAGGCGCTGCCGGACAATCATGAATAAAAGTTCTCTAAAAACAGGAGTGTGGAATGTAACAAAAGATTTGCTCCATTCACGCAATCTTCCCAGTCAGTGTATTCATGTGGCGAGTGACTGATCCCATCTTTTGATGGAATGAAAATCATTCCGACAGGACAAATGCCTGCAAAGCTTTGAGCATCATGGCCTGGACCCGATGCTAATGTCAGAGAACTCAACCCTAAAGTATTTGCACTTTTTTCTATTATTTCCTGCATTCCAACACTCATCAATGCCGGCTGCCGTTCAC
>JACNJN010000178.1:0-3235 GCA_014382535.1 Candidatus Desulfolinea nitratireducens
GAATTGTTTCAGGCCATATAAATTGGCTGGCTTGTTCTCACAATGATAAAATATGCATCACTAATATAATAGGGTGCCGAGATGAAAATTTTTGTTCCTGGACGGATCTGCCTCGTAGGCGAACACTCCGATTGGGCTGGTGGATACCGGCGCATAAACGGAGATATTGAAAAAGGCTACACATTGATTACCGGTACTGATCAAGGGATTTTCGCGGATGTAAAGCCACACCCGACATCACTTGTTCTGACTTCCACAGCCGAAGATGGAACCCGAAAAGGTCCAGTAGAAATTCCAATGGAGCCGAGTGCGCTCTTGGAAGAAGCGCAAAAAGGGGGGTTTTGGAGTTATATGGCTGGCGTAGCGTATCAGGTGCTCACACAGTATCATGTCCGTGGTCTGGTCATCGACAATTACAAAACCGATCTTCCCATTAAAAAGGGTCTCTCATCCAGTGCTGCTATTACTGTACTAACAGCACGTGCCTTCAACCGCGTTTACGATCTCAAGCTGACTACCCGCGGTGAAATGGAACTGGCATACCAGGGTGAAATTATTACCCCCTCCCGATGTGGCCGTATGGATCAAGGCTGTGCCTTTGGCAAACGGCCTGTTCTGATGACATTTGATGGTGATCGCCTGGAAACACAAGAGGTCCAAGTGCACGAACCAATGTATTTCGTGATTGTGGATTTACAAGCCAAGAAAGACACAATGGAAATCCTGAACAGGCTCAACCGCTGTTACCCCTATGCGGAAAACGAAGTTGAACAGGGTGTTCAGGAACTGCTTGGTCCGATAAATAAACGCATTGTGGCGCAGGCTGTGGATGCGATAAACGAATCCAGCGCCGAGCAACTTGGTTCGCTATTGACCGAAGCGCAGGCTTTCTTTGACCGATATGCTGCTCCTGCCTGCCCCGAAGAGTTGACCTCACCTATCCTTCACCGTGTTCTAGGTTATGAAGCTTTTGAACCACATGTTTGGGGAGGAAAAGGCGTTGGTTCTCAGGGAGATGGTGCAGCGCAATTCATCTGCCGTACTGAAGCCGACCAGGATGCCGTGATCCAAATTCTTGAGCGTGATCTCCACATGCCGGGATTAAAACTAACTATCACGCCGCAACAAAAGGTTCGCAAAGCTGTCATCCCTGCGGCTGGATTCGGGACACGTCTTTTCCCCGCGACAAAAGCCGTTAAAAAAGAATTATTCCCGATCGTGGACAGAGATGGCATAGCAAAACCGGCTATTCTCTATATCGTTGAAGAAGCAATAGGTGCAGGAATAGAAGAGGTCATTATCATCGTACAAAAAGATGATCTCCCTGCATTCGAAACTTTTTTCAAGGAACAAATATCGATTGAAAATTACAATAAATTGCCCCCCACTTTCCAGGATTACTCACACCGCCTGCTGGAAATGGGCCGTCGGGTAACATTTGTTATTCAGGAAAACCAGGAGGGATTTGGTCACGCCGTTTATTCTGCCCGTGAAGCCGTTGGCGATGAACCTTTCCTGCTGATGTTGGGTGATCATATTTATCGCTCAACAAACGAGACGCAATGTGCTGGTCAACTTTTGAAAGCCTATCAATTGCGTGGGCATAATATTGTTGGTATGCGCCGAACACCGGAAGAAAAAATCAGCACCTTTGGCACATTAACGGGTGTTTGGTTGGATAATGAGCGTTTGCTAAACGTCACCGAGTTTGCTGAAAAACCTACGCTGGATTACGCTCGCACGAACCTACGTGTTCCCGGTCTGGAGAAAAACGAATATTTAACTGTCTTTGGGCAATACATTATCAAGCCAAAATTATTCGATTATCTTCAGGAACATATTAATAATAATGTCCGTGAGCGTGGTGAATTCCAATTGACATCTGCGCTTGATCGTCTGCGCCAAGAAGAGGGTTTCCTGGGGCTGGTGATGGATGGGCAGCGCTACGATATTGGCCTTCCAAATTATTATCTGGAAACATTGCAAGAATTTCAAAAATAGCAATTAGATTTTATCAAAACAAGCCCTTTGAATGGTTTCAAGCAAAAGAGCCGCGCGATTTTCTCGCGCGGCTCTAATTAATTTCATGACGCAAATATTATTACTCAAAAATTAAATCGGTTGGCATTCCCGGTTTCAACTTGCCATCTTTATTATTTACTGATAGCTTTACTGCGTAAACCGTCGTCTGCCTTTCCTCTTTGGTCTGCACATTGCGCGGTGTATATTCTGCCTGATCCGCGATCCGGATCACTGTTGCTGCGAAACTTTTTTCCGGGAAAGAGTCAACCATCAATGTGGCAGAGTCGCCGAGATTGACCTCTCCATAGCGATCTTCAGGGATATAGACGACCACGGTTAGCTCATCAAGAGGAGCGATGGTCATTGCCGCCAATCCGGGTTGGAGAATTTCTCCGATCTCGATGCTGCGGGTCAGGACGACCCCGTTGATCGGTGCACGCGTGACAAGTTTTTTCATCTGTGTCTCGAGCAGGGTGATTTCCGCCCGGGCTTGCTCAACGGCTTTTTCTGACTGCCCGAGAGCTGCTTCCGCCTGAGCAACATTGCTCTTGGCAACACTTACCATGGGTGAGAAAACCCCTGTTTGCAGCGAACGTAAATAATCCAGGGCAAGATTATAGCGCTCATGCGCAACGGCCAATTTGGCACGCTCTTTGAGTACCTCTCTGCTTGCCTCTCTGCCAAGCAGCTCTTTATATTCTTGCTCCGCAGTATCCAGCATCCTTTTTGATTGATCAAGAACATCTATCGCGGCGTCGATCACCTCATCAATATCATCGTCTTGATTGTCACGTTTATCGTAATTGGGATCACTTTTGTTGAGATTGTGATCTGATGTAGCTTGAGATCGTGAATATACATCACGCGCCACAAGATATGTCGCGCGGGCATTTGCCAGTTTGATCTCGGCCGCCAAAAAGTCGGTGCTATCCGCATCCAGAGCGAGTTCAGAAAAAGCATTTTGTGCAGCTGCCAGATCGGCTTCGGCATCATCCACTTCATATTGAGCGGCGGCGAACTGTTCTGCCTGGGTGAAATACCAGGCGGGCTGATCAAATCGTCCCGGGGCAGCGATACGCCAATCGGTGGTGCGATTAATTTCATCAGCGGTCAGGGCGGTGTCAAGGGCAAGGTTGTATTGAACCTTGGCGGCATCCAATCCGGCTTGGGCAGTTGCCTGGGCAGCGTGGGCAGAGTTGAGGGCCGCGTTCGC
>JACNJN010000178.1:3550-10464 GCA_014382535.1 Candidatus Desulfolinea nitratireducens
AGAACGATGAATGCGGATTGAGGAATACTTTAGCTGCATCATTTCGCGTTTTTATTGGCTGTCTTAATGGAGGAAACAAAAATGGCAATTAGTTCATCAGTTTCCTTTTCTAAATCGCTCATTCTATCTTTTGACATTACTTCTGCCTCAATGAGCAGTTCTATCCAGAAAGCAGTTTCGTCTAATTCTTGCAAACTTCCTTCCATTTTGCTAATAAAATCTCGCGGGGATTTAGCTCGACTCGCTTCACGATATTGCGCCCCAACTGAGGTGCCGCTCCGCAAAATCTGTCTTCCAATTATGCTGGCTTCACTGCTTTTGGGTAAGGCTCTATACATTTGAATAATACGTAAAGCAAACTTTTTTGTGCGAACACGAAGGTCGAAAGGTTCTTTTTGAGTACTCATATCTTTCCTGATCTAAAGCAGGGTTTTTAATTCATCATTCTGTATTCATCATTTTGCATTTGTTTCACTTCATACTTGCAATAAATACATCTTCAAGCGAGGCTTCGATCACCGCCATCTGCTCGGTCCGGATCTCCGCTTTTTTTAAGATCGCCTGAATGTCATTTATTTTTTTCTCAATATTTGGCGCAACCACATGCACCAGTGAGCCATATAGCTCGACCTCTTTGAGCGGGATCTTGCCCGCCTTCTGGGCAGCACGTAATACTTTAACTGTTTTGATTGCGTCTGATGTTGAGATTTCGAGCACTTGTCCATCCATCATCGTTTCTTTGATCCTGGCAGGTGAGCCGCGGGCGATGATATTTCCACGCTGAATGAAAGCAAGATCATGACAATGTTCGGCCTCATCCATATAATGGGTGGTCACAAAAACAGTGACGCCGTCGGCAACAAGTTGGTAGAGCAAATCCCAGAAAGCGCGCCGTGAGATCGGGTCTACCCCTGCGGTGGGTTCATCGAGAAAGATCAATTCAGGGCGATGTAAAATCGCCGTACTCAATGCCAATCGCTGCCTCCAGCCCCCCGAAAGGTCTTTTGTTTTGGCATTTTCCCGCCCTTCCAGCCCCGCCATTGCGAGCGCGTCCTGGATGCGATTTTTCAGATCAACCTTATTCAACCCATAGGCTGCGCCATAAAATTGCAGATTTTGTTGGACTGTCAGATCGTTATACAAACTGAAACGTTGGGACATATAGCCGACTCGTTGTTGGAGTTCGGCCTGGTTACCCTTGACTGAAATCCCGAGAGCCTGAATTTCTCCCGCGGTAGGGGGCAAGAGCCCCAGCATCATCCGGATCGTGGTCGTCTTCCCCGATCCATTCGGACCAAGAAAACCGAATATCTCTCCGCGGGCGGCTTCAAAATTGATCCCGTTGACGGCAGTAAAATCGCCAAATTTTTTGGTGAGGTCTTTTGTAATTATTGCAGGTGTCATGGGTTTAATCCAGTGCTCGCCGGACAAAGCTCAGCGAGAAGGTCATGATGATCGTTCCAAGAATGACCAAAGCGAGAACGTGAGGCCACAAAACGTCCATCCCTGCGCCTTTGAGCAGGATGCCGCGGATTATCTCCAGCCAATGATGGGCGGGGACAATATTGGCAAAAAATTGAAGAGCCTTTGGCATTGATTCAACTGGCGCAGCATAGCCTGTGAACATAAAGTCGCTCATCCCAAAAAGCATGACTAGTAAAAAGGCTTGCATCTGTGTTTTTGAGATCACTGAAAGGACCATCCCTTTGCCCAGCTCAACGAGTAAGTAGACAAAGGCGAGCAAAAAGAGCAAGGGAAGCGAACCTCTTATTGGCACTTTGAAGAATAAATGGATCATTGATAACATGAGTACGAAATCTGTAAATGCGACGATAATGACTGGAATTGATTTGCCGATGATGATCTCAAGCGAAGAGAAGGGCATTACAAGCAGTTGCTCAAGCGTCCCCAATTCCTTTTCTCGTGAGAAAGCTAGTGCAGCGAAAAGCAGGGTAGTGAACTCAAGCATCAATCCCATTTCGGCTGGGGTGGTATAGAGCGCTTCGCTGAGTGCTTCGTTAAACCAGACCCGCAAACGGGGCGCAAAGCCTGAAAACTCATCAGAGGAGAGTCCCAGCCGTTGGATGATGATTTTCTCGTTTAACGAGGCGATAACGCCTTCTGTAGCGCGTAATGCTGCTATAGCGGGAACACTCTCCGCTCCGTTTAAGATCATGGAAAGTGAGGGGCTGCCGTTGGAAGCTGCCATCTCTTCTGCGAAATCGGGAGGAATGATGATCGCCGCAGTAATCTGGCCTCGTTCCAACGCCTCTTCAATTGTTTGGAAATCCCCAACCATGGCTTCCAGTTCGAAGGTTTCGGTATTCTCCAAAGAGATGACTAAAGAACGACTGGCTGCACTGCGGTCGTGATCCAAAACCATCAGGGGGAGGTTATTGATCGGGCGAGATGTTGCCCAGCCGACCAGCATCAATTCCAATACGCCGCCGAAGAGCATAAAGGCTGGCAGCCACCAGTCATTGCGCAGGTGGATGAATTCTTTTTTTACGAGGGCAAGGATTCTTTTTAGCATTAGGTTTTTTGGTTTAAGGTTGCAGGTTCAAGGTTTGAAGGTTGGGATTTTCTTCAACCCTTACCTTCTAACTTCCAACATACATTAGCCAAGTTTCTTTCTAAAAAATAACGCTGCAATTCCCGTAAAAGAGAATCCCAGAAGTACCAGCATCACTGCGTAGGGCCAGAGAATTTCCAGCCCGATTCCAGGGAGAAAAATGCCCCGTGTGATGATCGCATAGTGGGTTCCGGGCATCCCCAGCGATTCGAGCCTCATGATCTCTGGCATTGAGACGATGGGGAAGAAGAGGCCTGTCAGGAAAAAGCCGGGGAAGAAGATCATCAGGAAGGAGACGCCCATTGCGGCGGCCTGCGTTTTCATAAATACGCCGATGATAATACCCATGCTGATTATGGCAAACATGAAAAGAGCAGAGAGACCAAAATAGAGCGGGAAAGAGCCATTAAAAGGAACGTTGAACCAGGCCATTGCCAATAAGGGAAGAATGACAACATTTACCATCCCAGCGACAATATACGGGATCATTTTTCCCACCAGCAATTCCGCGCGCCCGACGGGAGTTGCCATCAACTGCTCCATTGTGCCGTGTTCCCGTTCGTGGGCAAGGGCGAGGGCAACAGACAGGGCCGGGAATCCGAGTACCATCGAGATCAAACCGGGGATAAGGTCGTTTCGGGGTTTCAATCCGGGGTTATACCAGGTGCGGATCCGCAAATCCAACGGTTGAAGTGATTCCTCGGAAAATCCCATCATCTGGATTTGATTAGAGAGAGCCTCGTTTGCGAATTTCTCTGCCCGCGCAGCAATATGTTCGACCGCAAACCCGCCGCTTTCTGGCTCTGTGCCATCAATGATCACCTGCATCGGCATCCCACGCATTGCCAGCAAATCACGGGAGAAATTTGGGTCAATCACCAGGGCCGCCTTTACATCACCATGCATCAGCAAATCTTCAATTTCGGCAATCGAGCCCACCTGTTGATAAAGATCAAGGTCGTTGCCAGAGATGATCTGCTGCACAAAATCTCGCGAGGTTGCGCTTCGGTCATAATCCAAAACAGCAATGGGAATATGCTGCAGTTCAACGGTGAGCGCATAGGCCATCAGTAAAAGCATCGCCAGCGGTGTGAATACGACCAGGATCATCGTGCTGCGGTCACGGATAATATGATTGAATTCTTTCCGCGTAATGGCCAGAATATGACGGAATGACATTGTTATTCCTCCAGCCTTTGGATGAGGGAAATAAAGGCTTCTTCCATGCGGACGGGAGCGATGCGCGCGCCCCGAAACTTGATTCCCTCTTTCGTTAATGCTCTGGTGATTTCTGCTAAGCGTTTTTCCCCATTATCGACAAGGAGGTGCAAGGCCTCGCCATAGGTTTGGGCTTCAAGGACACCTGGCAGCTTTCCGACGATTTTTTTCGCTTTTTGCCAATCATCGGTCAGGAACTCGACCATTTCTCCTGACAGCTCATTCTTGATTTTGCGTGGCGAGTCGCAGATAACCAACTTCCCTTCATAGATCAACCCAACGCGTGAGCAGCGGTCGGCTTCATCCATATAGGGTGTACTGACGATAATGGTCGTCCCGTTCAGGTGAAGATTTGTCAGGATATCCCAAAACTCACGGCGGGAGATTGGGTCGACGCCTGTGGTCGGTTCATCAAGAAGAAGGATCTTGGGCTCGTGGATCAGGGTGCAGGCGAGGGCGAGTTTTTTCTGCATACCGCCAGAAAGATGGGCAGCACGGCGTTCTTTAAATTCTGTCAACCGCGCAAATTGGAGCAGATTTTCGGTGCGCTCTGCAATCTCTTCGGAAGGGACATCATAGATCTCAGCAAAGAATCTCAAGTTCTCAAGAACGGTTAACTCAGCATACAAACTGAATTGCTGTGCCATATAGCCGATCTCTTTTTTAATCGATTCATGCTCCTTACGGAGATTAAATCCTGCAACGGTTGCCTCGCCCCCGTTCAAATCCAATAACCCTGCCAATAAACGGAGGGTGGTTGTTTTCCCGGCGCCATCAGGACCGACCAGGCCAAATAGCTCGCCTTTGCCGATCGATAAATCCAATGCATCGACAGCGCACGTCTTCTTGAAGTTTCGGGTCAATCCCTGGGTTTGGATGATCGCATCCTGCATCGGTTACCTGCTATCCACCGTCAATGTATTATTGATTTCTCTTCGCATAACGAATTAACCATAAAACGCCCAGTGCAACCAAAGGTGGCTCGAGAGCAACGCCAAGCCATTTCAGCGTATCTGAAAATCCCATCATCGGGATGACAAACCAATCGAGCAAACCGGTAATTACTGCGGCTATAACGGCGACAAGATAATCACCCTTACGATCATCTTTCCAGATCAACCCGGCGATATACCCAACGATCAAGCCAACGACGATCATTGCGAGGACTATATATAAAATTTCCATTTTCTTCTCCTTTTGTTTTGCGCAGGGAAGCCCCTGCAAAAATTAGCACTTTTTTGCTATAAATAAATGCACACTACCAAAACCACCGATCTCCTCATCAGTAAATTCAAAATTGAACTGTCTAAATATGGGTCCCATATCCCGGATAATATCTCCCATGGCGATCCAGGCTTTGGTCGCGAGCATCCCTACTCCTTTTCGGCTGTGAGGATAGTCAATATCAACCATAACCAGCATACCGTCCGATTTCAAAACCCGGTGCATCTCGGACATCGCTTTGAACCCATCAGGGTATGCGGAGAAAGCCATCGTATTTACAATTGAATCAAAGAACTCATCTTCATAGGGCAAGTTTTGAACATCTCCCTGCCGAATATTGGCTTTCTGCCCCCTCTGTTCCAACTTTTTCTGAAGCATCTCTACAAATTTCTCGTTGTAATCAATACCGTAGGTTTCAAAACGATCAGCATATTGAGTCAGCAAATAGCCTGTCCCGAACGAAACTTCCAGCACTTTGGGACCCTGAATATGAGGAATAGTAGTCTTTAGCCAGCGCCTCCAAAAGGGGAAAATCTTCGTCGCAAGATCATACATTCGCGCAAATACTGTATAGAATTTATTAAAATCTTTTGTAAACTCTTCTTTGTTTTCCGGTTCGCTAACGTAAATTGCTTCTTGCTGCATTCATTTTCTCCAAAAATTATGCTTTTAATCCGTCCATAAGCAAATCCATCCCAGAGTGGAGGTGCTTATCAAAATCAATGATCTCTGAGTCGTAAACCCATAACAGGATCGTGCCTTCAAAAATGGCGCCGATCGTAATGGCAACATCTTCTGCGTTATTTGCGTTGAAATCACCTGTATCAATCCCTTGCTGGATGATCGGTACGATCAAATCGAGATAAGAACGCAAATATGTCTTAAATGCTTTTTGGACGACACTCTGTCTGAAAAGCCGCCCCAAAAACTCATACATGATCGGCATCAACCGAGTCCAATTTTGCATGTCGCTAATTAACTGCTCGATGAAAATTGATAATTTTTCAGATGCAGGGCGGGGATCATCTTTCAGAGGTTGCAGTCCAGAAAGTTCACGTTCAAAGAGATTATCAAGCAAATGCTTGATGATCGCGTCCTTGCTTTTGAAGTAAAGATAGAGGGTCCCTTTGCTCAGATTGGCTTCGGCAGCAATATCGTCCATACGCGCTTTATCAAATCCCTGGCGGACAAAGACATTGGTGGCGGCCTCGGTGATCTGTTCTTTTCTTTCTTCGCTAACATCGGGTTTTGGGGACATGGATCTCCTTATAACTGACTGACCAGTCAGTTATAGAATACAATAAATGATACCTAAAGTCAAGTACTAATTTTCACATTGTTTTGCTATACTAATTAAATATTCTGGATGATGAAAGGATGCCTGAATGAATTTTCCCCTATCGTGGATTCCCTCTGAAAATTATAAAAAGATATTTTTCCCTCTCCTCACGTTGACAATAATCCTGCTTGTCATTCTACAGTTTCTCAATCAACCTTTGGTAAATCCCATTTCCCCATCTGGGATGGTCTCCTTTGAGCTGGCCGGCACAGCTGAAAATGCCCAAGCAATCATCGCCTCTTGGGACCCGAATGCTCAGCTTGCAGCAGCCTTTGGCCTGGGCCTGGACTATCTTTTTCTCTTTGTCTATGGCCTGACGCTTTCATTTGGGGTGCAAATGGCTTCTGGAAAACAGGGTGGTAAATTTGCTGCGGCAGGCATTTTTATCAGTTGGGGGATATTAGTTGCATCCCTTCTCGATGCAATTGAAAATTATGCTTTGTGGCGTATACTGGTTGGCGGAACGGCTGAGATCTATCCCCATGTGGCAGCCTTTTCAGCTACGGTCAAATTTTTCCTGATATTTGTGGGGATCGGGTTTGCGCTGGTTGGCTGGCTCTG
>JACNJN010000178.1:10646-22991 GCA_014382535.1 Candidatus Desulfolinea nitratireducens
AACTAGAGAGCAACTACGTTGGTGGCCTGAGGGCCTTTGGCGCCTTGCTCAACAGTGAATTCAACTTGCTGGCCTTCTTGCAGGTTGCGATAGCCATCGCCTGTGATAGCGCTATAGTGGACGAATACGTCTGGGCCATCTTCGCGAGCCAAGAAGCCGTAGCCCTTGGTGCCGTTGAACCATTTGACTGTACCGATGATACGTTCTGACATTCTGTTTGCCTCCTTATGGCAAAATAAAAAAGGTCGTCATGCGCAAGCAGTTCCACCGGACTGTCAAAATAAAATGGCCCGAGAAAAGAGCCTCGAGCCATCACTTTCTTCTTTCCATCGTGAACCTACACTGGCATCTTACAAAGCAGATAATAAAGGCAAAATCTTAAAAAGTCAAGGGGGCGTACAGGGGGTTTTTCTCTCAAAAAGGGATTAAAAATTTCTTAAATTCCTGATCTCTACCCTAAGGTAAAGGGGGAAAATTTAGCTTGCCCTCAGAGAAATTGATCGGTTGCGTGGAATAATCCAGCTTCCTTTTGGCCAGATTATATCGGGGATGGGAAAAAAATAATGAGATGTGTGTCATTAAAGATAAAAATACTCGAAATCGGGTATCATTAGGCATCATTCAAAATAGAATGCAAGGCAAATTAATGATCTTTGAATTCCACATCTCCAAAGTTACTCGTGAAAAATATCAATTTGACGAAAATCTTTTTGCAACGGATGGACGTGTTATCTTTGCAGATTTTGCGGCTGCGCGCCGTTTTGCTGAAAAACTCAGCGCGGGACGAGGAAATCATGTTCCAGCAAGCGATCTTAATGCGATGGGGTTATTAGATGAAGTGATGCATATCCTCATCCGCCAATATGAGATGGAAAATCCCGGTGTAATGATCCGGGCTACCGATTGGCTCGCAGAGAAGTTTGGCGAGGAGGCCCTTGATTTGAGCTTGCTACGGTTTAAAGAGGAATTTCCTTCTGCCCTCACCCCCAGCCCCTTACTATCTCCGCAGGAGGCTCCCGTTTTCGAGAAAGGGGAGCTATTGGAAGAAATGCTCATCCTCGCTCTTGAAAATGAAAATCCTGGATTGTCAGCATACCGCGAACTCGTTGACGATACTCCGCTTGGGAATACGATTTATTCAGAGATGCTGGGAACCTTGGAAACATTCTTTGGTTACGAGCCCGGTTATGGTGCAGGCAGGGAATCGTTGCTTCAAATCCTGCGCGCACCCACAAAGGCCTCGCCAAATTCGCTGATGGGGCAATTGGAGTATATTGTTGATGAGTGGGGAACGATGCTCGGAGGGAAAAATAAAGAATTGATCTTGCGCGGAATTGACTATCTCGCTGAAGAGAGCATCCGCGCACCTGGCGACGGTGGTTCTGATGGCACGGCTCCTGTCCCCGAGTTTTTTGAAGGTGACGGAGAATACGAGCATTTCAGCATGGACAAGGATTGGATGCCTCAGATTGTTTTGCTCGCCAAAAACGCCTATGTTTGGCTCGACCAGCTCTCAAAGCAATATGAGCGAGATATTTCTCGTCTTGATCAAATCCCCGATGAAGAGTTGGATGTTCTTGCCCAGCGTGGTTTTAGTGGGCTCTGGTTAATTGGCTTATGGGAGCGCAGCCGCGCATCGCGCCGCATCAAGCAGCGGATGGGGAACCCGGAGGCAGTCGCCTCAGCATATTCCTTAGACGATTATGCCATTGCCGAAGATTTAGGCGGACAAGAGGCGCTTAATAATTTGCGCAATCGTGCCTGGCAACACGGAATCCGCCTGGCTGCAGATATGGTCCCCAATCATATGGGTATTGACTCGCGCTGGGTCATTGAGCACCCTGAGCGTTTTCTCTCGCTAGCTACTCCCCCTTATCCGAATTACAGTTTCAATGGCGAAAACCTATCAGATGATGAGCGTGTGGGCATTTATCTCGAAGATCATTATTACGATCATTCTGATGCGGCTGTTGTTTTTCGGCGAACAGACAATCAGAAAGACGAGTCCACCTATATCTATCATGGCAACGACGGAACCTCCATGCCCTGGAACGATACTGCCCAACTGAATTTTCTCGATCCTGAGGTGCGCGAGACCGTTATTCAGACCATTCTCAATGTGGCAAAGCAATTCCCCGTGATCCGGTTTGACGCGGCGATGACTCTCGCGAAGAAACATATTCAAAGACTCTGGTATCCCGAACCAGGTTTGGGTGGCGCAATCCCCTCGCGAGCGGAGCAGGGCATGTCGAAGGCTGAGTTTGAGGCGGCAATTCCGCGCGAGTTTTGGCGCGAAGTTGTAGATCGTGTAGCCACTGAAGCTCCCGATACCCTGCTTCTAGCTGAAGCTTTCTGGCTGATGGAGGGATATTTTGTCCGCACCCTGGGAATGCACCGAGTCTACAATTCGGCTTTTATGCACATGCTCCGTGATGAAGATAATGGCGGTTATCGGCAGGTGATGAAAAATACGCTCACCTTTGATCCGCAGGTGTTGAAGCGTTATGTCAATTTTATGAATAACCCCGATGAAGAAACCGCGGTTGAGCAGTTTGGGAAAGGAGATAAATACTTCGGCGTCTGTACGCTGCTGGCGACCTTGCCCGGTTTGCCGATGTTCGGGCATGGACAGGTGGAGGGCTTCGGCGAAAAATATGGGATGGAATACCGCCGGGCCTATAGGGACGAAAAAGCTGATACCGGTTTTATGCGTTATCACGAAGAGACCATTTCCCCCCTACTCCACCGCCGTTATCTTTTTGCAGGTGTTGAGAACTTTTTGCTCTACCATTTTTTCAATGAAGAAGGGCGCGCCCTTGATGATGTTTTTGCTTATTCAAATAGAGCTGGCGATGAGTTTGCGCTGATTATTTTCCATAATAAATTTTCTGAGACAAGCGGGCGGGTCCAATACTCAGCCTCCTTTGCCGTCAAAGCCGCGGGCGATGAATATCTTGTTAAACGGACGCTGGTTGAGGGGCTGGATCTGGTGGATAAAAAGGGCTATGTCATCTTTCGCGATCTGGTGACAGGATTGGAATATATCCGGGCAATTGCAGAGTTGGCAGAGAAGGGGTTGTATGTGGAGTTGGGGGCTTACCAAAGACATGTATTTCTGGATTTTAGAACGGTCGATGAGGAAGAATGGAAAGCGGTAGCTGAGGCGTTAAATGGCGCGGGTATCGTATCAATAGAGGCGAAAAGGGAAGAAATATTTAAGGAAAAAGAGGCCGTTGATGAATTTGTCGAAAATACGACTAATATGATAGTTGACAAGAAACAACCGACAAAGAAGAAGGCAAAAAGAAAATTGAAGAAGTGACTTGTAATCCTCCACCCTTATACGATCTTCATGTCTATTATTTAATCTTTCTCCACCACCCAGAAATGTGACAACCCAAAAACTCTAAGCGGTGTTTTCTCGAGAGTCTGCATAGTCCAACGTAAGATTTTTCCAGGGACACCCAGGCGGGCGATGATATTGTCATAGGCCCCGAAGACCACCGTCTTCTCGATAAACTTGACGGGCAGCCCCTCGAAGAGTTTTACCAGATCACGGTGTGTGTACACTTCCACATGCGGGGCGAGCTTATCCCGCCATTGGCGCGGTAAATAATTTACCAGGGGGATATTCCCAAAGCGATATTTCCCGCGCCAATAGATACCATGCGTCTCAAAGGGGTAGCCGCGATTTGGGCAGAAAAGCGTTAGGCGTCCACCCGGACGCAGCGTCCGGACCATCTCGCGGATGGCTTGGGCATCGTCCTGGACGTGCTCAATGACCTCGTGGCTCAAGATCAAATCAAACGAATTGGATGGGAAGGGGAGATTTTCCCCCGCTCCATTCAGGATGCGGGGCGAAAATTGACCCGCTTCTGCGCTACGCTCGAAATCATATTCCAGCCCGAAGATTTCTCCGCCAAAGGGGGCGAGGTGTTCCACATACATGCCGACACCGCATCCGTTCTCAAGAATGCGACCGTTGATCCGATCTTCGGCAGCGTCTACGATCATTTTCAGGCGGCGTTCCTGCCCCGCGCGCCAGACGTAGGATGGTTCACCGCGCAGTGCGGCTTTATCCATATTTCGTTGTGTCGTTTTCCCGTTTTCCCGTTGTTTCATTATTTTTGCCCCCAATGAATGGCAACCGTCCCAAACATTTTCACGTCGAAGTTGATCCTCTTGAAACCCGCAGCTGCCATATGCACAGCTAATTCTTCGGCCCGTAGAAAACTCTTGGTCGAATCGGGGAGGTAGGTGTAGGCTTCACGTTCACCGGTTAGCAGACCACCAATGAAGGGAATTACATAATTCAAGTGAATGTTAATGAAGGGCGTGAGAATATTGGGGCGGGGTTTGGTCGTATCGAGGATGATGATCCGCCCGCCAGGTTTTAGGGTGCGGTATTGCTCTTTGAGGGCGTGCTGCACATCGGTCACATTTCGCATCAGGAAGCCGGAAACGATCGCGTTGAAACTTTTATCGGGGAAGGGGAGGTTGAGCGCATCTGCGGCAGACCAATCGAGGGGGCCGGTTTTTTGGCCGACGCGCATCATTTCAAGGGTAAAATCAGCAGCGACGGGCTGCGAATCAGGATACTGCCGAAGGGCCTCGCGCGCCAAATCCCCTGTACCAGCCCCAAGATCGAGCAGAGAATCTCCAGTATCCAGTTTGGCGTGGCGGATGACTTCACGTCGCCAATGGATATCCTGTCCGGCAGTCATGATCCGATTCATCAAATCGTATCGGCGAGCAATTTTGGAAAACATTTTCTGTACACGCTCTGCGCGTTTTTTGCCGCTAAGCTCAAGGGGGGTAGTAGACATGGCGGCTATTATACTCGTCTTGCGGCTTTTCTGACTATGTGCTAGAATTTTACTAGATTGAATCAATATTGAAAGCACCGAGAAGTGGGCGATCCCCACTTTTCTGCTTGTATGGGAGATTTTGGGGAACATGATGAGTAAGATAAATAACGATTTTAGCAAAGCCTTTAGTGATGTTTTGGAAGAAAAGCAACTTCCAAAAGAAATAATTGTGGAAGCGATCGAGACTGCGATGGCTTCGGCCTATAGACGCGCGGTAAATGCTTCCAGTGCGCAGGAAGTTGTTGGCAAGATTGATCTCGAAACTGGTGACGTGACGATTTTTGCAGAAAAAGAGATTGTCGAAGACGTTCAGGATGAACGCACCGAAACAACGTTGGAAAATGCGCTAAAGTTTGACGAGGAAGCTGAGCTGGGTGGGATGGCATTGGTCGAATCTACGCCGGCGAATTTTGGGCGTGTTGCCGCACAAACAGCACGACAGGTCATTCAACAGCGGATCCGTGAAGCAGAACGTTCCGTACAGGCGGAGTTTTTCGAACGCCAGATCGGTGAGATCGTCAGCGGTGTCGTACAGGCATCCGGTGGACGACATGGGGTAACCGTTGGCCTGGATATGAAAGCGGAAGGCACGATCCCGAATAACCAAAAGATTCCTGGTGAGCGTTTCCGCGTTCATGACCGCATCCGCACAGTGGTATTGGAAGTAAAAGATTCGCCGCGTGGGCCACAGATCATACTTTCACGTGGGCATGGCAGTTTCCTGCGGCGTATGCTTGAAAACGAAGTGCCCGAAATTTACCATGGGGTAGTTGAGATCCGCGGGATTGCCCGCGAACCAGGACGCCGTGCAAAAGTAGCTGTTTTTGCGATGCAAGAGGGAATCGATCCCGTCGGCGCATGTGTAGGAATCCGCGGTGTGCGTATCCAGAATATTGTGCGCGAACTGCATAATGAGAAGATAGATATTATTGAATGGAATCCTGATCAAATTGCCTATATTTCGAAGGCGATCAGCCCGGCACGTGTGACAGGCGTTTATTTAAATGAAAAACCCGGCGCAGCGCGTACAGCGACCGTGGTTGTAACAGAAGATCAGCTCAGCCTCGCAATCGGTCGTGATGGACAAAATGCCCGTCTCGCCGCAAAACTTACCGGTTGGCGTATTGATATTAAGAGTTTAGTTGAGGCAACCGCGGATTCATTGAATAAGTTGCAAAATGATCCTGAACTGGCGGAAATGCTGCCCTCCGCGGTGGAAGAAGCACCTGCGATTGAGGCACTCCTGTCCAAGAAATCAGAAGGTCGATCGCTTTCACCGGAAGAGTATCAGATTTTGTCCACATTTATGGATGGGGTCGAACGTCGCACCATCGAAGTCCAGGCTGAGGCAGCTAAAGAGGAACAAGAACGAATAGAGGCTGCCCGGGCGGATATTCCACCAGTGGCCTTCGCTATGAATCTTGCAGAGACAGATATCAAGGAACATATTTTCAATATCCTCTATGAAGCCGAGTTTGAAACAGTTGGCGATTTAATGCTGGCCTTACGACTTGACCCCGATAAAGTTTTTGACTTACCGGGGATTGGGCCAAAAGCGATTGAAAATATTACTGAAGTTTTGGCCGTCATGACTTTCCCTGAGCCAGAACCGGAAATTGTTGAAGGTGAAGGGGCTGTCGAAGAAAATGTTGAAGAAGAAGCGGTAGAAACTGAAGGTGAAGAGATAGCAGATGACACCGAGCAAGTTGAGGTGGAGGAAGCAGCAGAGGTAGAAGCTGTTGAAGCTGCGACTGTGGAAGAAAAGATGGATGATATCTTCGCACTCAAGCCAGAGATGATTTCTTCTTCAGAAAATGATGATGAACTAGATCCTGAAGAGATCGCCAAAGAGAAAAGGAAGAAAAAGAAGAAATTCGTGAAATATGAATTCGACCCCGAACTTGGCGAGGTTGTTGCCCAGAAACGGCGTAAGCGCAAAGCCGATGAGTGGGAAGAGGAAGACTGGTAATTTTTTGCAGTGAGCAAGAAATCTCCCAAACGCGGACGACATATCCCTCGGAGAACCTGTGTCGGATGTCGTGAGACTTTGGCGAAAAGAGCATTGATCCGCATTGTACGCAGCCCTGATGGGGTGCAAATTGACACAACAAGTAAATTATCTGGACGTGGCGCGTATTTACATGATCGCCTTTCCTGTTGGGAAAAAGGTCTGAAAGGTGCCTTGGTAAATGCCTTGAGGACTAATCTGACGGGAGAAGAGCGTGAAGCGTTGCAAGATTTTATGAAAACGCTGCCAGTTGAAAATGGCAAAGAAAACTAACCATATGATTTGACTTTGTTATAGCGAAGAGATCATATAGGGAAAAGGTGGCATATGAGCGATAATGGACAAAAAATCATTAAGGTCCCTGCAGGCATTGGTGTCCGTGATCTTGCAGAGCGAATGGAAGCCAGCCCAATTGATGTAATCAAAATTTTGATGACAAATGGGGTGATGGCCAGCATTAATCAACAAATAGATTTCGATTCGGCAGCAATCGTGGCTGCCGATATGGGATTTGAGGCGATTCTCGAAACGGAAGAAGATGACGAAGCTGAAGTCGTAGCTGATGTGGCACTTTGGCGGCAAAAAATTGCAGATGAAGATGATGCCTCGCTTGAAGATCGGCCACCCGTGGTAACCATTCTGGGACATGTCGATCACGGAAAGACAACGTTGCTTGACGCGATTCGCCAAACCGATGTACAGGCTGGTGAAGCCGGCGGGATTACCCAACATATTGGTGCTTATCAGGTTGAGCAGGATGGGAAAACGATCACATTCCTGGACACACCCGGGCACGCTGCATTTACAGCGATGCGTGCTCGCGGTGCGCAGGGTGCTGATATCGTTGTTTTGGTGGTGGCAGCTGACGATGGTGTGATGCCCCAAACTAAAGAGGCGATTGCACATGCCAAGGCTGCGAATGTCCCGATCATTGTTGCTCTGAATAAAATTGATAAATCTAACGCAAATCTTGAATTGGTCAAAAAGCAATTATCTGAAAATGAATTGGTTCCCGATGAATGGGATGGCGATACGATTGTTGTTCCTGTTTCGGCGACCAAAAAAGAAGGCATCGAAGATTTACTTGAAGCAATTTTACTTGTCGCCGACAATATGGATATCCGTGCCAACCCGGCTGGTGATGTTGTGGGTACAGTCATTGAGGCCGAGTTGGATAAGGCTCGTGGCGTAGTAGCGACTTTGCTGATTCAAAATGGAACCCTGAAACAGGGTGATATTGTTGTGGCAGGCGGCGCTTATGGACGCTTGCGTGCGATATTTGATTATCGAAATAATAGAGTGGACGAGGCTTCACCCTCTACACCTGCTTTTGTAATGGGACTGAATGAAGTCCCCAGCGCAGGGGAAGTATTTGAGATTGTAGAAGCCGAAAAGATTGCTCGTTTTCGTGTGAAGCAATATGCTGAAGACCAGAAATCCGCCAAGCGGACAAAGAAAAGCACATCGCTGGAAGATCTCTTTGCTGCTTATCAGGCTGGTGAAGCAAAAGAATTACGTTTGATCATTAAGGCGGATGTACAAGGCTCCCTTGCTCCCATAGTTGGCGAGATGAATAAACTCGGCGAAGGTGAGATCGGGATAAAAATTCTCTATGCCGAAACAGGTAATATTGGTGAGAACGATATCACTTTGGCAGCTGCATCCGATGCAATTGTGATCGGTTTCAATGTTCAGGCAGAGGTAACAGCACGCCGTCTTGCTGATAATACGGGTGTCTCTATTCGCCTTTATAATATTATTTACCGTATTGTGGAAGATGTTGAAAAAGCCCTCAAGGGTATGCTTGACCCAGTTTTCGCTGAAAAATCACTTGGAAAAGCCGAAGTTTTGGCTGTTTTCCCGATTTCAAAATTAGGGAAAATCGCGGGATGCCGGGTTCGAGATGGTGTTATTCGTCGTAACGCGCAGATGCGCCTGAAACGTGGTGAAGATATTCTCTTTGAAGGGGAGGTTTCTTCCCTGAAGCAAGAGAAGGACAGGGTTAACGAAGTCCGTAATGGCTTCGAATGTGGTATTGGTTTGCAAAATTTCCATGATATTGAGGTCGGAGATATTCTTGAGTGTTATATTATTGAGAAAGAAGCGATTACCTAAATAACGCACATGCAATGGAGTTCAAAGTTTTCGCAGGGGGCTTTGGACTTATCAAATGCAGTATTATTTTTCATAAACTATGCCCTCACAAATCCGTTTGCAGCGCATTTCAGATCGCATCAGGAAAGAACTTTCCGAGATGCTGGTTTACGAGTTAAGTGATCCGCGCTTGCGACAAGTTTTTATCACCGATGTTAATATTGATCGGGAACTGGCCTATGCCAATATTTATATTTCCGCGGTTGAGGGATCCTCTCGAGCGAAAGAGGTTCTTGCCGGCCTTGAAAGCGCCAGCGGATTTATTCGTCGGACTTTATCTGGTCGCGTGGAATTACGTTCATTTCCCCGCCTTCGATTCCATTGGGACCCCACTCCCGAACAAGCCGATCATATTGAGAAAGTATTAGGCTCCATTCGCGAGGACGAAGCGAGGCGAGAAGAAAAAGATGCGAGATCTAAAAATGATGACTGAATCTATTAATACCTCCATCAAACGGCGCTTGGGGGCAGCCGACAAACTTCTTATAACCAGCCATATCCGTCCCGATGGGGATGCCATTGGCTCATTGCTAGGGCTTGGACTTGCTCTCCAGAATGCGGGCAAAGATGTTCAAATGGTCTTGCCAGACGGAGTCCCGGCTGCGTTCAGTCATCTTGAAGGCTGTGATTTGATCCAAAAAGAGGTAGAGGGAGATATAGACACCTTTATTGTCGTG
Source organism: Candidatus Desulfolinea nitratireducens (assembly GCA_014382535.1). Classification (GTDB taxonomy): domain Bacteria; phylum Chloroflexota; class Anaerolineae; order Anaerolineales; family Villigracilaceae; genus Desulfolinea; species Desulfolinea nitratireducens. The sequence continues at coordinate 20,354 of JACNJN010000178.1, forward strand.
GATTGTGGTGATTTCGACCGAGTTCACGAAGTTCTACGGTCTTTTGGTGTACCAGCTATAAATATTGACCACCATATTACCAATGTAAATTTTGCAGAGATCAACCTTGTGGAAACAGATTCTGTAGCCACAGCCTCAATTTTGGCTGAACATCTCGATCAATGGGGGCTGGAGATATCCAAACCGGTTGCAGCTGCTTTAATGACCGGGTTGATTACTGACACGCTCGGTTTTCGGACCATGAACATGAATCCCAAAGCATTTCGTCAGGCTGCGACTTTGATGGAAAAGGGGATTGACCTCCCCGATCTTTATTATCAGGCAATGGTGAGCCGCTCCTATAAAGCAGTCCGGTATTGGGGAGCAGGACTTTCCAATATTGAGCGTGATGGACAAATGGTTTGGGCTACATTAAGTCTGGAGGACCGCAAGGAGGCCGGTTATTTTGGTAATGATGATGCAGATTTGATCAATATCCTGTCTTCAGTAGAAAAAAGCCCGGTTGCCATTATTTTTGTTGAGCAGCCTGAAGGCGCGGTTAAAATTTCCTGGCGAGTGCGCGGTGAAGAGTGGGATGTAGCAAAAGTGGCGGCAGATTTTGGTGGCGGAGGTCATCGGGCTGCTGCCGGAGCGATAATAAAAGGCTCGTTGGATGAGATCAAGCAGAGGGTCTTGCGCGCGACGCGTGAAATCCTGAGTTAATAACGCAATTTTAGAACAGGATTTATATCCTGTATTTTAAAGCTAAAAATGGAGGAAATTTCTATGAGTAGTCAAGATACAAAAAATGCAATTTCCGGAGTTTTGGTAATAGATAAACCGACCGGGATGACATCGCATGATGTTGTCAATATTGTCAGACGAGGAACAGATATCCGTCGCGTGGGGCATACTGGAACCCTTGATCCGCGCGCTTCAGGTGTGTTGGTAATATTGGTAGGTCCGGCAGTCCGCTTGAGTGAATATATTTCAGCCTCTGATAAACGCTATCAGGCCATCATTCGAATGGGCACAGCCACGGACACCTACGATGCCGAAGGCTCTTTTACACGGGAAGAAACTGCAATTGATGTTACCGAAGAGCAATTTGAGGTTGAGTTGAAAAAATTTGAAGGCGAGATTGAGCAAATCCCGCCTCCTTATTCCGCCGTTAAGGTCAAGGGACGCAAAGCCTATGAGATGGCGCGTAACGGCGAAGAGGTTGAATTGGAACCTCGCATGATCCAGGTACACCACCTGGAGATTCTGGAGTGGGCGACCCCCGAAGTTGTGGTGGATGTCCACTGTTCTTCTGGAACTTATATCCGTTCGCTGGCAAATGATCTGGGCGAGGTTTTGGGATGTGGCGCATATTTGGTTGGCTTGCGCCGCACAAAAAATGGACGTTTCTCCCTGCGTGATTCTGTACCACTGCGCAAACTGAAAGAAGCCTTCGATGCTGGTGATTGGTATAAATATTTGATCCCTGCAGCCGAGTCCCTTACTGATTGGCCTTTTGTGGAGTTGGATCCGGATCAGGTCGAAACAGTCCGACATGGTCATCGGATTAAAGCCGATCCTGATACTGAGCCAGGAATGGTACGTGGTATTAGTACGGCCGGCGAACTGGTTGCGTTGTTAAACCTTGAAGAGGGTGAAGCTGGCGATCTTGAATGGCAGCCAAAGAAGGTCTTTTTCTCGTAAATCCATCATGCTAGCCCTCTCTATAAACGGGGAGGGCAACATCATATCTTATGCTTCATCTTCGTTCCCTCGAAGAACTTTCACCGGAAAAAACTTGGCTTACGATCGGGGTATTTGATGGCGTTCATCGTGGACATCAGGAAATTATCAATCATCTTAGAGCAGGTGCAAAAGAAGCAAAAGCCTCTGCCCTTGTGATAAGTTTTTCACCGCACCCAGCAGTGGTTTTGGGGAAACGCAAGGATTTGAAATACCTGACATTGCCTGATGAAAAAGCGGAGCTGATTGAGGGGTTGGGTGTAGATATATTGATGACACATCCTTTCAATCAGCGAATTGCTGCTCTTTCAGCAGAAGAATTTATGGCAGAGATCCAGGCGAGAGTCAAACTGGAGAAGTTTCTGATCGGCTACGACTTCGCACTGGGAAAAGATCGTCAGGGTGATGCTGAATATTTAACGGCTTTGGGGCAGAAGGCTGGATACAAGGTCCAAACCTTTGGTCCGGTTGTGACCGGAGATGAGGCGGTCTCCTCCAGTCGGATACGTGCTGCGCTCGCAGAGGGACGCGTGCGTGATGCCATCAAATATTTGGGGCGGCCCTATGCTTTGAGTGGCTCCGTAATCCATGGCGACGGACGTGGCCGCAAGATTAATATCCCCACGGCAAATATCGAAACCTCTCCACAAAAAGCTGTACCCTTAAATGGAGTCTATGCCTGCTGGGCTTATCTGCATGGCGAGAAGCACCGTGCCGTGACAAATATCGGCATTCGTCCCACCTTCACCCCCGACAAAGAGCAGGCCAACATAGAAACACATTTGCTTGATTTTAAAGATGAGATCTATGGAGAGTCACTAAAACTGGAATTTATTTCCCGTTTGCGGGATGAGAAAAAATTCGCTTCGGTAGATGAATTATTAGTCCAAATTAGAGCTGATATTGCCAAGGCAAA
>JACNJN010000127.1 GCA_014382535.1 Candidatus Desulfolinea nitratireducens
TCAGTAGTTTATCACCGCTTTCGCCATCTCTGCTTGCTCTCCGACAGACTGCTAGAAAGCGATTCAAGTTATGAGCAGGGTCTGTTTCATCTCGAACGAGGGCGGCTTGCTGTTACAGAAAAGGATATTCCCCAGGCTCTCAAAAATCTTCAGGCAGCTAAACGCCATTTCAAGCAGGATGGACGAACCCTAGAATATTCCTGGAGTCAATTATGGTTGTCCTCTGCCGCATATCAAAGTGGAGATATCAATGAAGCGCGGTCAGAACTAGATGAAGTCCTGACACTCTCCAAGGAAAAATCGATTGTTCATACAATAGAATCGCAAGCCCGGCAAGTTAGACCATGGCTTGTTGGTATGCAAAAAGACCCAATAATTGGCAAAATACTCAGTGCTTTTATGGATGAGGTAGCAGTGAATGAGGCCCAGCTCGCGACGACGCGTAGAAATCTACGCCGAATAGTTAGTGCAGTTCCTATGGCAACACCACGCCTAACTATCCAAGCCTTGGGTCGTGGTCAAGTAAAAATCAATGGCAAAACGATCACCCCCTCAGACTGGAAAACTCAAGCTGTCCGTGATTTGTTTTTTTACTTTCTGACTACCTCTCAGGCTAAAACCAAGGAACAGATTGGCCTTGTTTTTTGGCCTGATATAGAACCTGCCAAACTTAAGATGAGATTTAAAAATGATTTATATCGCCTCCGCCGTGCACTTGGGCCAGAAGCAATTCTCTTTGAAAATGATCGATATTCGTTTAATCCTGCATTGGATTACGATTATGATGTGGAAACTTTTTTAACCCATCTGGCTCTAGCCACCCATTCATCGAATATACAGGAGCAGATCAAACATTATCAGGCTGCTGTAGATTTAGTGCGTGGGTCATATTTATCTGATATCCATATGGATTGGGTCTGGTCCGAGCGAGAACATTTAAGCCAACTCCATATTTCTGCCTTGTTGAAGCTCGCCAAACTGTATTTGGAAAATAAAGCGCCGGATATGGCTAAAACTACCTGTCAGAAAGTACTCAAACAAGATACGTGTCATGAAGAAGCACATCGCCTGTTGATGAAGACTTTTTCGATACTGGGGGACCGCTCTGCCATAGCTCGCCAATATCAAGTATGCAAGCAAGCTTTAAAAGAAGGATTGGATATTCCCCCTGCTGAAGAAACCGAGGATCTCTACCTGCAATTAATTGCCTAGATTTTTCAATTTTTCTCACGTTTTTGTAAACAGCCCTTTTAAGGGCTGTTTTTATGAAGCCACCTTTGAAGCCTGGTTAGCGTTATGATAGATACACTTATTCAATTTCTATTATATCGGAAGGGATATATCATGAAAAACAAACTTGCTCAACTATTCACAGCCACACACAAATTCAACCGCACGCATGTTCAAATGATTTTTGCTATCCTGGCTTTGGCCATGCTTGTATTGGGCGCTGGTGCCCCTACTATTGGAGGTGGAGGCGGCGGATAAGATAAGAATAGCGTGATCTTACTAATATCTGTCTTTGTATAGGGCTGTTTTTTGAAGCCACCTTTGCAGCCTGCCTACTGGTACGATAAACACACTTATTCAATTTCTATTATATCGGAAGGGATATATCATGAAAAACAAACTAACTCAACTATTCACAATCTCAAATAAGATTAACCGCACGCATATTCAAATGATTTTCGCCATATTGGCTTTGGCCATGCTTGTGCTGGGTGCTGGTGCACCTTCTGTTGGAGGTGGCGGCATCGGATAAGGGTAAGAGTGATCTTACTAATATCTGTCTTTGTATAGGGCTGTTTTTATGAAGCCACCTTTGAAGCCTGCCTACTGGTACGATAAACACACTTATTCAATTTCTATTATATCGGAAGGGATATATCATGAAAAACAAACTAACTCAACTATTCACAATCTCAAATAAGATTAACCGCACACATATTCAAATGATTTTCGCCATATTGGCTTTGGCTATGCTTGTATTGGGCGCTGGCGCCCCTACTATTGGAGGTGGAGGCGGCGGATAAGATAAGAATAGAGTGATCTTACTAATATCTGTCTTTGTATAGGGCTGTTTTTTGAAGCCACCTTTGCAGCCTGCCTACTGGTACGATAAACACACTTATTCAATTTCTATTATATCGGAAGGGATATATCATGAAAAACAAACTAACTCAACTATTCACAATCTCAAATAAGATTAACCGCACACATATTCAAATGATTTTCGCCATATTGGCTTTGGCTATGCTTGTATTGGGCGCTGGCGCCCCTACTATTGGAGGTGGAGGCGGCGGATAAAATAAGAATAGAGTGACTTACTAATATCTGTCTTTGTATCGGGCTGATTTTTTGAAGCCACCTTTGAAGCCTGGCTACCGTTATGATAGGCACACTTATTCAAATTTTATTCTATCGGAAGGGATATATCATGAAAAACAAACTAACTCAACTATTCACAATCTCAAATAAGATTAACCGCACGCATATTCAAATGATTTTCGCCATATTGGCATTGGCCATGCTTGTATTGGGCGCTGGCGCTCCTACTATTGGAGGTGGAGGCGGCGGATAAGATAAGAATAGAGTGATCTTACTAATATCTGTCTTCGCTGGGATCACAGTTGGGCTGCTAAATGCGCGTATAAAAAAACAAGCTTTTCAAGCCCCCGATTTGCGTTTCACATGGCTAGCAGTTGTCGCATTTGTCCCTCAGTTCTTTGCCTTTTATTTGCCAGTAACACGTGATCTGATCCCGGATTCTCTGGCCGCAATCTGCTTAGTTACATCACAAATATTATTATTAATATTTGCAACCTTAAATCGAAAACTAATCGGGATGTGGCTTCTACTCAGCGGACTAATGCTTAACTTGGTAGTAATCTCAATAAATGGAGGTTTTATGCCAATTAGCCCAAATACTGCATCGAATTTGGTTCCGGTCCCAATTGTTCGGTCGATGCTTCTCGATGAACGATTCGGTAAGACTAAGGACATACTCCTCTTACCTGAAGAGACGCAACTGGAATGGTTGGCAGATCGGTTTTTATTACCAAAATGGTTTTCGTTCCAGGTTGCTTATAGTGCCGGAGATATATTGCTTGCCTTTGGAGCATATTGGATGCTTGCTTATCAACCACTACATAAAGAAAGAGATTAATTAATTATGACTACTTCAACACTTCGTACTTCCCCCCCTGTCACCATCTCGGCTCATGCAACGGGTCCGCACCCTGAAGTAACCCGCTTGCTTGCCGCAGCAGTTGTTAATAGACAATTTCGGTTCCTCCTGCTTAACGATCCAGTTCAGGCACTAAAAATGGGTTATCAGGGAGAAAAATTCGCCTTTACCAAACACGAGCGTGATCTAATTTCCTCAATTAATGCGAAATCTTTATCGGAACTTGCAGGTCAACTGATTTCATCATTAGGAATTAGTGCCTATTCTGATCTATATAAGAACAAAACAGCAATACGAAGAGTTTTCAAAACAGTCTAACTTCAAACTTAGGAATTTAGTATTTTGATTCCACAAGATCAAAAATAATGGAAATACTATTTTCGATGATGAGAATATAAATGAGCAACAACGCAATCACCCAAGATACATTCCTGCGAATGTCAACGTCCCCGTTACAAATAGTGTTTGATGTCGTTCCTGGCCTGGTCATATTCACAGAAGAAAAGGGAATAATTCTAGATTTTAAGGTTGACCAAGACCATGAGTTCTCCCCATTTTCTGGAATATCCTTGCAAAGGAATATTCAAGATTATTTACCTCATGAGATCAGAAGTCAAGCTGAACAAACTATTGAAAAGGTAATAAAAACGCAAAAAACCATTTCTTTAAAATTCAGCCTGGCATTAGACAGCAAGGAACAATGGTTTGATGCACGATTTTCTCCAATCGAAAACCGCCACATTATCATCATCATTCAAAATATTACAGAACAAAAACGAAAAGAAAATCAACTTCAGCGCCAAATTAAATGGCTAGCGGCTATACGCTCAATAGATTTTATGATTACATCGAGCACAGATCTGGTATTAACCCTTTCCAGGCTCCTTACTCACGCCACAACTCAATTAGAAGTTGACGCAGCTGATATTCTGACCATGAATGCTAACGGAACCGGCCTGGAGTTTTCGGCTGGTTATGGATTTATAGAATCGATTCCTGAAAATCATTCTGTGCGCCTAGGAGTTGGGAGTGCTGGTAAAGCTGCTCTCGAAAGGCGTATTATACATAGTACAGTTTTCCCAAACCATCAAAACGATCTTATATATTCTCCAAATTTTTCTCAAGAGGGGTTTGTAGATTACTATGCTGTTCCATTGATTGCTAAAGGCGATTTGATGGGTGTGCTTGAAATATTTCACCGCTCACCAATTCAAACCGATACAGAATGGCTAAACTTCCTTGAGACTTTAGGAAAACAGGCTGCTATTGCCATAGACAATGCGATGCTCTTTAAGGACAAGCAATATTCGGCAGATGAAATTGAACAAGCTTACGATACAACAATTGAAGGTTGGGCCCATGCTCTGGATTTGCGTGATAATGAAACAGATGAACATACGCGTCGTGTAACTAGTATGACTCTAAACCTGGCTCGCATGATGAATTATCCTGATGAAAAAATGATTCATATCCAACGTGGTGCTACCTTACATGATATTGGACAAATAGGTATTCCGGATAGTATCCTATTTAAATCTAGCTCACTAACACCCAAGGAATGGGAGGTTGTGCGCCAACACCCGAAAAATGCTCTTCAAATACTATCGCCTATTCGTTACTTGAAACCAGCCCTGGATATTCCTCTATATCATCATGAAAAATGGGATGGCTCTGGATATCCCGATGGTTTGAAAGGGACACAAATCCCATTAGCCGCGCGCATATTTTCAGTTGCAGATGTATATGATTCCCTTACGTCTGAACGCCCATATCGTCCGGCGTGGTCCCATAGGGATGCGAAAAACTATATCGAATCTGAATCTGGTGTCCATTTTGATCCGGAAATTGTGGTTTGCTTTACAAAATTGCTAAATGAAATCCAGACAATCTGATGTGTGAGCAAAGAAGCGCTATTTAGATTTAAAGCTGCTTTCTCGAAATATCAGCAAATATTCCCATTTAAACAGACTGCTCAAACGATGATGTTTTGGATCAGGTGATATAAATCCCCGAATTAGATAATGACGCCAGTTCTTCCCCGTTTCTTATCTTTCGGATCTTTCAAAAATATTTAAGCGCGCCAAATCCGTCAGAATTGGCTTTCTCTTTGGTTATCCTTCACCCAGAAAGGCAAGTTCCATAAAATTGGAATAATAATGATCAGGGTAATGATAATTGCCAGGGTTAGAATCCCATTTGTTGAGCCAATTTGCAAGCTGGTGTCAGCAACAGTAGAGGTGGGTGTAGGGGTGGCTACCTGGGCAACGGTCGCAGTAGGGCCATATGCCGCACTTAAAAATGCCAGTGCAACACCGAGTATGGCGAAATAAACAATGCGGGATTGAGGGGTTTGTTTCTTCATAAGGGGAAATCGACCAAAGTATAACATGGATGATAAGAATTAAATCACAAGGACACGAAACTTCGTGTCCTTGTTTTTCTGGCGGAGAGGGCGGGATTCGAACCCGCGAACCCTTGCAGGTTACACACATTCCAGGCGTGCGCGCTAGGCCAGACTACGCGACCTCTCCGTTTCGCCTTTAAAGGCGGCGAGATTATACCATAATAGAGCGTATGAGAAGGCTTATATTTTTAAGAATTTCGTTGTTGGGAAGCGGCGTTTTTAGTTTATTATAGACAATAACTCTGCTTTCAGGTATGATTATCAAGTTCTGTAATTGGAACAAATTTAATGTTAAGAGTGTTAAACTGCATGGATTTTAGAACCCATACAAAAACACGGTACAATCTGAACTTGTGCCCGGATAGGTGATCCTTATTCGGGCAGTTGTGTGTTATGGCGGAATCAAGATGCCGACTAATCGTTATTAATTATCTTGAATTGTGATGAACGTGGAGGACTTATGTCAGATCTGATTAAACAAATCACGGGTGACCTTCAGCAGCAAATCGATGCATTTGATCCTGAGGTTGAAATTAGTGATGTTGGAACAGTAACTGAAGCCGGTGATGGTATCGCGCGTGTTGAGGGCTTGGCAAATGTACGGGCACAGGAACTGGTTCAGTTCCAGAATGGTGTCATGGGCATTGCGTTCAACCTTGAAAAAGACAGTGTTGGTGTCATCATCATGGGTCAATATGATGAAATTGCAGAAGGAATGAGCGTCCGCTCTACTGGACGTATCGCCTCTGTGCCTGTTGGCGATGGATTGGTTGGACGTGTGGTCAACGCCCTTGGTGAACCAATCGATGGCAAGGGTCCGATCCCTTTTAGCAATTATCGACCGATTGAGCGGATCGCCCCTGGTGTAATTGGCCGCCAGGATGTGGACACTCCGGTCCAGACCGGTATTAAAGCCATTGATGCGATGATTCCCGTTGGACGCGGTCAGCGTGAGTTGATCATTGGTGATCGCCAAACAGGAAAGACCGCGGTAGCGCTGGATACGATCATCAATCAAAAAGGCAAAGACCTGATTTGTATCTATGTTGCCATCGGTCAAAAGAAAGCCGCGGTTGCGCGAACGGTTGCCATGCTCGAAAGCTATGGCGCGATGGAACACACCATCGTCGTTTTGGCCTCAGCTGATGAAGCTGCCGCGTTGCAATACATTGCTCCTTATGCTGGTTGCGCTATTGGTGAAGAATTCATGGAAACCGGACGCCATGCTTTGGTTGTTTACGACGACCTTTCCAAGCATGCCTGGGCGTATCGTCAGGTTTCATTGCTTCTCCGTCGTCCGCCTGGACGTGAAGCCTACCCTGGTGATCTTTTCTACCTCCATTCTCGCTTATTGGAACGTGCTGCTCGCGTTGATACCAAATACGTGATCGTTAAAAATGATTTCACCGGCGAGATGGCTGCTGAAAAAGACGCTGTCAACGGTGAAGTTTATGCAGGTCCTATCGCAGTACATAACTCCAGTGAAGCTGCAAAAGAATTGAAAGACGTAAAGATTGTTCCAGTTGCAGGCACTGGTGGATCGTTAACTGCGCTCCCGATCATCGAAACACTCCTCGGTGATGTTTCCGCATATGTTCCCACCAACGTAATTTCCATTACAGATGGGCAGATCTACCTCGAGGGGAACCTCTTCAATGCTGGTATTCGCCCGGCTGTCAACGTGGGTATTTCGGTATCCCGCGTGGGTGGTGCAGCCCAGACAAAGGCAATGAAGCAAGTTGCGGGTCGATTGCGTCTCGATATGGCTGCTTATCGTGAGTTGGCTGCTTTTGCTCAATTCGGTTCCGATTTGGATGCCGCTACTCAAGGTCAGCTTAAACGTGGTCAGCGTATGCAGGAAATCTTAAAACAACCTCAGTATGAACCGGTCTCACTTGAAAATCAGGTTATCACTCTTTTTGCCGGGACGAACGGTTTCGCAGATGAGGTTCCCTTGGAAGATATGCGCGCTTGGGAAATTGGCTTGCTACGATATATGGCGAATTCGCATCCCGAAATTGGTAAAGCCCTGGCGGATGATCAACGCATCAGTGATGAAACCGAAGCAAAATTGCGTCAGGCTCTTGAGATCTTCAGGAATACGTGGCAAGCGTAGAAAGCGGAGGTAATTTATGGCTTCAGCACGAGAAATGCGGCTCCGTATTCAGAGTGTAAAAAATATTGCACAGGTCACTCGCGCTCTCGAGGCAGTTAGTGCCAGCAAGGTGCGCAAAGCAGTTGAGCAGGTTGAAAACACACGACCCTATGCAAATAAGGCCTGGCAAGTATTGCGACATGTCGCAGGACAGCCTGGGCGTAGCACTTTACATCCACTTTTGACCGAACGCACTGAGGTCAAGAATACCTTAGTGTTATTAATTAGTAGTGATCGTGGTTTGGCAGGTGCGTATAATACTAATATTATCCGTTTCAACATGCAGAATTTCAAAAACTACAATACCCCCACCCAATACATCACCGTTGGGCGCAAAGGTCGTGATTTACTCATGCGCCGTGGTGGAAATGTGGTGGCAGAGTTCAGTGATTTGCCTGCGGCTCCATCCTTTATGGATGTATCCTCTATCGGGCATCTTGCTGTAGAAGAGTTTTTGAAGGGCAATGTGGACGAGGTCTATTTGGTATATACAGATTATGTGAGTATGGCCAAGCAGGAGCCCGTTATCAAAAAGCTTCTCCCTCTTGAATTGGATGACAGTGATGATTTGGTTCAGGAGTATGGGGAACAACAAAAGATCGCTGCGGCTTATATTTATGAGCCAGATGCCGAAGAAATATTAAATGAGATAATTCCACGCTTTACTGCATTGCAGGTTTACCAGGCGACGCTTGAATCTCTAGCGAGCGAACATGCTGCGCGTATGGTTGCCATGCGTAACGCGACGGATAATGCGCACGAGTTGGTTGGTGCGTTGCAATTAGACTATAACAAGGTTCGTCAGCAATCAATTACTGGCGATATTCTTGATATTGCTGGCGGCGCAGAAGCACTCGCTCAGTCAGAGAGATAACCGTTTATGGAGGCAATAATGGCGAATAATACAGGCCAGGTTGTACAAGTTCAAGGTGGTGTTGTGGATGTAGAGTTTGCAGAGGGGCAACTCCCCGGACTTTTTGAAGCAATTGAAATCGAGCGTGAGGGCACAACTCCGCTGGTTTTAGAAGTCCAGAAACATTTGGGGGATAATTGGGTCCGAACAGTATCAATGGATACGACTGACGGTCTCCGCCGTGGAGTGGATGCTGTTGCGACAGGAGCACCAATTATGGTGCCCGTTGGTCTCTCTACTTTGGGGCGTATCTTTAATGTTCTTGGTCAACCTGTGGATGAGATGGGCGAGGTCAAAGCCGAAACATATTATCCCATTCACCGCCAAGCGCCCTCGTTTGCTGAGCAGGCCACGAGCGTTGAAATCTTCGAAACCGGGATTAAAGTGATCGACTTGATTGCTCCGTTTACCAAGGGTGGGAAGACGGGTATTTTTGGTGGTGCAGGTGTCGGTAAAACAGTTGTAATTACAGAGTTGATTTCCTCAATTGCTCGAGTTCATAAAGGCAATTCTGTTTTTGCCGGTGTTGGCGAGCGAACCCGTGAAGGAACCTCCCTTTTCCGAGAAATGCTCGAATCTGGCGTCATGAAAGATACCGTGATGGTTTTCGGTCAAATGAATGAACCACCGGGTGTGCGTCTTCGAGTGGCTCTTTCAGCTCTTGCGATGGCAGAATATTTCCGTGATCAAGGCCGGGACGTACTTCTCTTTATTGATAATATTTTTCGTTTCACCATGTCTGGCTCGGAAGTTTCCGCGTTGCTTGGACGTATGCCTTCGGCCGTAGGTTACCAGCCTACTCTCTCAACCGAAATGGGTGAGTTGCAAGAACGCATTACTTCCACTCGCACAGGTTCTATCACCTCTATGCAGGCCGTTTATGTTCCCGCAGACGATTATTCCGATCCTGCTCCTGTAGCAACATTTACCCACCTCGATGCGACCATCGCACTTGAGCGCTCGATATCAGAAAAAGGCATTTATCCCGCGGTTGATCCATTAACCTCAACCAGCCGGATTCTTGATCCAAATATTGTTGGTAACGAGCATTATCGTACTGCCCGCGAAGTTCAGCAGGTTCTCCAACGCTATAAAGATTTACAGGATATCATTGCAATTCTTGGTGTAGACGAACTTAGCGAAGATGATAAACTTCTGGTATCTCGTGCTCGAAAGATTGAACGCTTCTTCTCCCAACCTTTTGTTACGGCTTCACAGTTTACCGGCATTCCAGGTGTATATGTTCCCCTTGCGGACACTATCCGCTCCTTCCGCGAAATCCTGGATGGCCAGCACGATGATTTGCCTGAACAGGCGTTCATGATGGCAGGAACAATTGAGGATGTCGTAGAAAAAGCCAGGAAAATGAGCGAGGCAGCCTAGGTAGCGAGGTTCAGAATTTGGTCAGCAATTTCTATATTCTCTAAGTTGACCGATCTGACTGGTATTTAGTACTATAATATAAGGAAGAAAACTATGCCAATTCGCTGTGAAATTGTCTCTCAGGATAAGACGCTCTATGAAGGCGATGTTGATATCGTGGTCATCCCCGGTACAAGCGGGGTTATGGGCATTTTACCGAATCATGCCCCATTGCTGACTACGCTAAATTTTGGTGTTGTACAGGTGCGCAAAGGTGGAGATGAAGAAAACTTCACCGTTGCGGGAGGTGTGGCTGAAATACAACCAAATATTGTGACAGTTCTCGCTGACCGGGCTGAGAATGTGGAAGATATTGATATTTCACGTGCAGAAGCCGCCCAGCAGCGTGCAAAAGAATATATGGAGAAAGGACCTCCGCCCGACTCTGATCGTTATCTAGCTATGTCAGCAGCCCTGCATCGTTCTAATTTACGTCTGGATGCTGTACGCCGATATCGTAAAGGTAAAAAACAAGCTACCCGCCAGACAGAAGAATAAAATGGCCATCTTTTCAAAAGATTTAGGCATTGATCTCGGAACAATTAATACTCGGCTCGCTGACAATACGCAAGTATTGCTCAATGAGCCGACTATTGTTGCCATTGAAGTTGACGAAGAGAGGATGTCTGAGAAAATGGTTTCAATAGGACAGGAAGCCCTTAATATGTATGGGCGTGTTCCTGAGAATATTGAAGTTGTACGTCCTCTCAAAAATGGGGTGATTGCCGATTATGTAATCACAGAAGCTTTGCTGTCTTATCTTTTACAACAGGTCGGTGGCTCAATGCGTATTTTTCGTCCGCGTGTGATGATCTCTGTTCCCTATGGCGTGACCAGTGTAGAACGCCGTGCGGTTTACGAAGCGGTACTGGAAGCGGGCAGCCGAGAGGCTTATCTAATTCAGCAAACGACTGCTGCTGCTTTGGGCATTGATCTGCCGATTAGCTCACCTTCTGGAAATATGGTCATCTCTCTGGGCGGTGGCTCAACCGAAGCATCTGTCATGGCAATGTATGGGATTGTTTCCGCCGAAACGCTTCGCGCAGGAGGTCTTGACATGGATGAGGCCATCATTACCTACATACGTCGAAAGTATGGGGTCGTCATTGGTCAGATTACAGCTGAGCAATTGAAAATTAAAATTGGCGCGGCTGTCCCTCAGGACCAGGAACAAAGCATGGAAGTTCAGGGGCAAGACCAGGTCACGGGTTTGCCCCGTCCGATCACGCTAACGACAGGTGAAATTGTTGAAGCCTTGCAGGATCCGCTAAAGGATGTCATCGAAACAGGGCGGCGTGTCCTCGAGAAAACACCGCCTGAATTAGTAGCAGATATTATTGACCGTGGCGTGGCTTTATGTGGTGGTGGTGCGCTCTTGCGGGGCATTGATAAACTACTCACAAAAGCTTTGGGCATCCCGGCTTATTTGGTGGATAATCCCCTGACTTGTGTTGTTGAAGGAACCGTGCGCGGATTGGAACTATATCCCGTATTACAGCGTAGTTTGCCAAAAGTCTAGAACATAAAAAAGCTCCCGAATTTTATCAGGAGCTTTTTTTATTGAAAATTTTTTGTTTTTGAACGGATCTTAAAGATAATAAGTCATCCATTGCAGATGAGTAGCTGGGTCAATATACTGTACGCGGATATTATCAGGGACGTTGATGCGAATTGGAGCGTAATTGAGAATAGCCTTGACACCGGTCTTTAGAAGTTCATCTGCAACTGTTTGAGCATGGTCGGCCGGAACAGCAATCATCGCAATTTTTACATCTGTTTTATTAATTGTATCAACCATATCGGCAGTATCCTGAACAGCAAGATCTCCGATTTTTGTCCCGATTTTTTCAGGAGAATTATCAAAGACTAAAGTAACCTGAAAACCGCGATTACGAAAACCCTGATATTCAGTTAACCCATGGCCGATATCACCCATGCCAATGATGGCAACATCCCAAATACGATCTATATTCAGAATTTCCCGGATTTTCCTACTTAAAAATTCGATATTATAACCAGTACCCTGTTTGCCAAATTCCCCAAATTGCGAAATATCTTTACGAATTTGTGCAGCAGATATGCCTACCCATTCACCCAATTCTTTCGATGATGATATCGCTGAACCATTCGCAGCCATACGATTTAATGCGCGAAGATAGAGGGGAAGTCTACCAATAATAATATCTGGAATTTTCTTTTTTTCCATATGATCCTCGATTTAATGAAATGGATTTATTTGATGGGATAAATCTACCATAAAATGTCAAATTTGTACAAGAAATCACATGATTTTTTGTTAAAAAAATTCATCTTTTAGATGAACAAATTTTCTCAGGGATTATTTTTCCTGGACAAACATCAAATATACAGGATTTCAGTCGCTTTTCGGGAGGACAATTCACACATAATCTAAGGTTATTACGAGAAAGATTTCCTACTTTACTGAGCAAGACTACCTTTCTAGGGAGTGGCTATTTTCGTATGAAACTAAAATAATGATCTGCTCTGGCTGGATTTATAATCCAGCGATTTTCCTGTGAAAGCAGGGATTACAAATCCCCGCAGAGCCATAGCATTGCCACTTTGATACACACCTATTTAGCCACTCCCTCTTTCTAAGGCGCAGCTCGAACCTGCAAAGTATAGTTTATATATTCTAGCTTGCGAGCTCGCTTGGCGACCAGGCGAAATTGATAGGTCTCATCACGAAACATGCTCAATGCATAGTCGCTGTCGCCACACTCCAATGCCCCCCATTGTGTTAATAAGATCCCGCCTTGCCATAGCTCCACGATCAAACTTCCATTCCCTGTACAGCTTAGATCTATGAGCAAGTTTACCCGGTCACTCACTGCCGAGTTGGGATGAAATGCAATCCAGTCCTCCGCATCCCCATCAGGGGAAGATAGATCACTGCTATAGTTAAATGCACGGGAATTTGTGGCTGAAAAAATTACAGAGATGGCAGGCTCTTCAGTAGAATCATTATCTTCGGGGGCTGGTGAATAAATTGGGATAGCAGTAGCGGCGATCTCTGTTGCCAATTTTTCTGCCTCTGCGACAATTGGCAAATTTTCATTTTCATCGCTTTGTACGTAAGATGCAAAAACCCAGGCTTTTCCATCATCGCCAGAAAAATATTCAATTTGAAGCCATGTCCCGCCCAGATTCTTTCCCAGTAAGGTGATGTCATCTCCACTGTTCAATATCCCCAGAGCGTCAAACCCTGTGCCTGGTCCCCGGCGGACGTTGATCTGTTGTGTAACCTGCCCATTCGTTTCTTCTTCGCTGGTGGATGAGCTGCCCCCCGCCGTTACCGGGACATTGGGTTTGCTATCGGTTAAGATATAATCTGCCGCCCCCCAGCCTTCGCCGCGGGCCCCGCTTGGCAAAACAAAATAGATTTGATACCAACCTTCGCTGGCGTCTACACCGATGATCTGAACCTCGCTGTTGATATTCAACAACCCTACAGATTCGCTCGCTGTGCTGGGACTTTTACGCACGTTAATCTGCGCGGTTACCTTACCCGGAACCGGGTCAACACTTGGGATTGCGGTAGCAGGCAATGGGGTCGCGCTTGCTCGCGGTGTAAATGTTGGATATAAAGTTGCGGTGATGATTCCAGAAGTTGGAATCGCTGTATCTTCTGCTTTTGAAACTTCCATACTGCAAGCAGAGATCAGGCCGATAATCAGCAAAACGATAAGGAGAATTAGCGGAAATTTGAACGTTTTCATCATTCTATTGTAACGCAGCCCATTCATTTTGGCACACTTATTCCATGTGAGCATAGGGATTGTGGTTGTATGCAGATGATAGAATTTGTAAAACCAGTCGCCAATTTGGCGAATTGAGTTTATAATCTTTCCCATGAATCTCTCAGTGATAATCCCCGTATATAATGAAGTTCAAAATATTCGCGAAATTTTGAAACGCGTTCAAGCAACTGACCTGCCTTGGGAAATCGTTATTGTAGACGATGGCTCGTCCGATGGAACTCGCGATATTTTGAAAGAGTTGGATGGGAAAGACAGTATTCGTGTTATTTTGCATGAGAAGAATCAGGGCAAAGGCGCAGCTGTGCGGACTGGTTTTGCCAGTGCAAAGGGCGATGTTTTCCTCATCCAGGATGCCGATCTTGAATATGACCCGCGTGATTACCCAGCCATTTTAAGGCCAATTGAAGAGGGTATAGCAGATGTGGTCTATGGTTCCCGCTTTTTAGGCGGCGCACGCCGTTCCACCATGTTCTGGCATATGATCGCCAATAAACTACTTACACTGGCGACCAATATTCTCTATAATAATATTTTGACTGATATGGAAACCGGCTACAAAGTTTTTCGCCGTGAAGTGCTGGATGGAATCACAATTCACTCAAACAGCTTTAATTTTGAGCCGGAATTTACGGCAAAAATTCTCAAAAAGAAAGTTCGCATTTTTGAAGTGCCGATCACGTTTAATCCGCGTGATTATTCGGATGGCAAGAAGATCAAACTTTATGATGCTTTTGAAGCGATTTGGGCCCTGCTCAAATATCGCTTTGTGAATTAGATATTTATTATGTCAAGACCCCGTTCCTGATTGAAGGAACGGGGTCTTTTTGTTTAGAACCTAATCATATATTGCCGTAGTAGCGACTTTAGTCGCTTATGAAAGCCTCCAAGTTTCAAGGTTTTCTTGGCGTCCTGGCGGTTACGTTTAAAGTTATGGACTTACATAAACCGTGTACTCATAAATTTGAGAGCCAGTGGGGAATTCCATTGCCCCGTCATTGAGGACAGAACCCCAGCTCGCTGTCGTGTTGAGTTGATGTTCGCCAACAGGCCACTCATATAGTGAGGCAAAGTAAACCTGACAGGATTGCTCCTGATAAGGGTATCCGAAACTCGCAAATTGTTCTGACGAGATACTTTCTCCGTCGAGTGTAAAGTTCAATTCGATTTCTGTGAGATTGTCTGCCAGAATCTCTTCTGTTGCAGCGCACCACCCCCAGACCCAGAGAATATCATCGTCTGTGGAGAGCGTAACCGTATACGTGAGCGGCGTATCCATTTGGGCCAACTCAAGTTCGGAATATACCTCAGTTGCTCTTTCTTCAAGTTGTTGAACATCGCCTTCTTCCAGCCGTGCCTGTGTTTCCTCGATGCTGGCGATCTGTGGTGGTCCAGATGGGGCAACGCCCAGCGAAATTGGTTCCAGGACAATTTTCTCTCCAGTGGCTAAAACGAGATCCTCATTGGTAAACAGGGTCGTTTCGTCAATTGGAACGCGAATTTCCGGCTGAACGCCAACACCCTCCAGGAAAATACTGCCATCAGGTAATTTGAAACGCCCGGTCGGGATTTGTAGCGAGAAGCCTTCGGGAAGTTCAAATTGCCCGCGTGCTACCTCAGCCTCTACGCCACCGGTAGGATATTGCCCTACTACGATCATTCCTGGCACCTGGCTGAAACCATAGGATTCGATTTCGCAGGCACTAAAACAAGCCTGCCCAACAAGCAAAACCATTTTATCGAAATCATATTGGTTTTGATAGGGGATTACTTTTTTGGGTAAGCCCTCTGGCTCAAATTCTCCTGTCTTCTCACTATAATATTCCAACTGCCCCATCACGATTTCCTCGTCATGGAGGAAGCCTGCCAGCTCCAGGGGCGCGCCACCAGAATTTTCCCGCAAATCAATAATGATGCCAGGCACATCCAACTCTTCAAAAGTTTTCAAGCCTCTTTCGAAAAGGCGAATCACCAGATTGAGATCGTCATAATTGGAATTGATCTTGATATATCCCGCGCCAGAATCCAACAGGCGGAATTCGACCGGCAGCGCGCTGGGGTCGGCCTCACTGTAAATCGAAGTATTGTTGAAAGATTCCCCTTCGCCGATCACGCTCAGTTTGACGGTTTGTTCTGTTCCTTCTTGATCGATAAAAGCGATTTCAGCCTCTGTCCCCATCGGGGCACGGAGCAAATATCGTGCTTGTTGATAGCGGAGGGCAAACTCTGTGGAGTGGGGTTGTGACCAGGGCTTGACCTCAGAGATAGCCTCTTTGATCGGCTTCCCATTAAAATGGGTTACGACCGCGCCTTCAAAAATCTCTGCCAGATCAGCAGGCCCGCCTTCGAGGAGATAAGAGACCATTACGCGCCCGTCGTCCAACTCGCGAATGGCGAATCCATATCCGCCAGCAATAGCATCCATAAAGAGTTGCTGGGCTATTTCGCCGCCATTTAAACCGACATGTCCATCATTAAAAGCCCAGGTGAAATCGCGCAAGGCCAAATAGAAAGCGCCAGGATCCTGACTTTTTTCAGCATCTTCCACGCGGGGCATCAACTCGGCGTAGAGCGCATCCCAATTGGGTTCTTTGCCCTCAACACCGTTGAAAGCATATTCTTTGCTTACAATCTCAAACATCTTCTCAAAAGATTGTGTGTAGCTGTCGTCTGAAAATTGCTTGATAGCGACATCCTCTGGCTCGTAAAGTGTCAGCTCGGGTTCAGGATCGCGTGAAATGGTGAAGGGTTCCGCATCAATATTGACGACAGAATATCCTGCTGAAACGGGAGCAACTGGATCGTCCGCGGTGAAAAGCTTTCCATCCTCCCCAAACCCTGAGGGAAACTCCTGCTCATTATCCGGAGCCCAGATCACCAAATCCCCGCTGATGATCTCATCTTCATTTTCGGTATCCGTGATGATCGAAGCGAGATAGGTCGGCCAACCCAACGAAAGATCGTCGCCTTCCGAGTAGGGTCCGCCAGTCAGGTTAGGCCAATAGGAGACCGCAAAAACCTGCAACCCAATATCTTCCTTATCATCGTTATCAATATCGGCAAAGGTTCCAAAGGGGCGGGCAGGAAGTTGGAGGGTATAGCTGCCCTGCATCGTTTCGGTGTCGAGTTCAAGGAATCCCAGCGTTTGCGAGGCAATCGGAATTTCCCATTCTCGGTCGCGGGTGATAAAACCATAGATATCCACCAACGCCACCGCCTGCTCGACATAATAGGTGGTGATAATATCGTTAGTATACTCAAACGTACCGCTGATCTGATAGGGCTGATCGCCATTTATTGCGGGCGCAGAAATTTTTGTAGCCACGGGTTGCGCTGGTTGGCAAGCGCTTGCGATCAGCGCTAAAGTGATTAAAACGAGTAAGCTGCCTTTTTTCATCGGTTCTCCTTATACAATAAAGCTAGATTATAATCGCGGAATGACCAACTGGAAAACAGAACTCAATGAAGAATTTAAGATGGCCCAGGAGGCCCTCGACGCGAAAAATCAGGGGAAGATGCGTGTTTGCGCTCGTCGTGCAGCAGGGATTGCTATTCGGGAATATCTGATTCAGCACGGGATTAAACCCCCCAGCGTGAGTGCCTATGATCTGCTGAAATTTTTGGGTGAAATGGATGATACGCCCGCCGACCTTAGGCAGGCTTCCGCTTTTTTACGGCTGCGCGTCACGAAGGATTTCCGTTTCCCCGTTGATGTGGATTTGGTTGCTGAGGCCAAGAAAATCTGTTCCGCCCTAACCCCTGATTGGGATCATTAAACGCAGGAGGAGTGGGTTTGAAACCCACTCCTCAGCTGGATATATTTATACCTACGCCGTACTACCTCTCTGACGCCCAAAGAAATAGTATATGGCTCGGGCAATTGTCAGGATGACCATTGCCACAGACATCACGCTGCCAACCGTGATGATCCACAACTCCCAATTGGTTAACCGCTTGGCAATATGATACGGTTCAAGACTGCCAATCCGATTTTTCAGACGTTGGATAACATCGGCAGGAGGGTGGACGGGTTTCAATGCGCCCGAAAGAGTTTTTTCTAACGTATCCACCTGTTCTTTGGCTGATTCGATACGTTTTTCTAGCCTTTTCATGTGCTTACTCCACGGGATAGAGCACGAGCCCAACTGTGCCAGGCCCAAAATTGGTTGCTAAAGAAACAGAGAGATCAGTAAGAACAGCGTCTTTTGTGTTGAAAATTTTCTTGGCCTCATCCAATAAACGAGCGCCAGATTCGAGATCGCGCGCATGGACTACGCTCAGATAAACTTCCTGCGTTCCGTAGACTTCCTGTCCCATCTCAAGGACTCTGCTTAGCGCAGCTTTGCGGGTTCTTACTTTTTCAACCATATCTACAACACCCTCTTTGAGTACGGCGATCGGCTTGACATTCAGGACCGAAGCCAGCGCAGCGGATAATGTGCCGACCCTGCCGCTCATCCGGGCGTACTCGAGGGTATCGAGAGTCAAAATGATCTGAACTTTATACTTAATTCTTTCAATATAGGCAAGTATTTCTTCAATGCTTTTTCCTGCCCGATCCATTTCACGCACTATACGGCACATGAAACCAAGTCCCATGGAGCCACCTGCCGAATCGACGGGGATTATATTATAGGTATCTTTTAGTTCTTCCGCCGCCATCACAGATGACGCGTATGTCCCCGACAGTTTGCTTGTTACATGCATGGACAAGATCGTATCGCCTTCTTTTGCAATGTTTTTATAGTACTCAACAAACTGATGCGGAGAGGGCTGTGAGGTTTTCGGTACAGTTTTGGTCTCGTCAACCATTTCATAAAAGCTATCAAAATCGAGGTCAATGAATTGGAGAAAAGTTTTATCTCCAAACTGGATGTTAATGGGGATGGTGTGAATATCGTATTCCTCTCCCCATTCGGGAGGCATATCTGCGGCGCCATCGGTAACAATATGTAACATAAGCTATTCTCCTTCAATCTCAATTGTCAAGCTATCCACTTGATCACGTAAAGCCAGTAAAGTGCGATGATAGAGGCTTTTGACCGCGCCTTCGCTGCGGGTCATTATTTTGCCAATCTCTGCATTGGAGTAGCCCTCGACAAATTTTAGAATTAGCAACTGCTGACGATCCGGGGGCAAGTTGCGGATCAAGCGGAGCAAGGCATCCTGTTTTTCCGTTCGGACAAGGGTAATTTCAGGATGCTCATGCTTTGCCGGGAGCGCCATCATATCGGTAATGGCTATTTCCTGCTTGCGGCTGCGGTCGCGATGCCAATTGGCGACGAGGTTGTGGGCTATTCGATACAACCAGGCAGAAAAGGGGACACCGCGGTCTTGATACTTCGGGATATGCTTCATCGCCCGTTGAAAGACACGCGCCGTTAAATCCTCTGCATCATGAACGTTGCCTGTTCGGTAATAGATGTAGTTGAAAATACGGTCAACGTAGCTCTCATAGAGGAAGCCAAACGCTTCCTGATTGCCCTGAGAAGCTTGCTTGAGTATCTCTTTTTCGTTATGTTCTTCTTCTTGTTTTGACACCAGCAATTCCTACCTGCAGGGCTGTTTATAACAACCCCGCAGGATTTTAGAAGTTTCAGTTCAATTTTGCGAGTATAACATGCCCTTAAGTCAGGGTATCTTTTGAGTATAATAGGTTTGGGAAACGATGTGAAATTTTAATCGTATATTCTCTATCATGCAACCGATAACAATACCATATGAGTAAAGTGATCAATACTGCATTATTAAAAAATAATCCAAATAGGAAATAAACAGTTCTCCATCCTGATGGACGGAGTACTTAGCGGGTATGGTAAGGTTAGGGTGAGGGGGCTGTGAAAGATGGATAGAATTTTTTGTTTCATCTGCCGCTTTTTGAAGTTATATCGAAAAAAAAAAGGATATATTTTGTGGTATATCCAACTAAGGTTAAGGTAAGATCATCATTAGGGGATTATCATCAAGCGTTCTTATACGAAAGGCTGGTAGAACCGATGCAATCCAAACATCCCTATTTTCTCTTTCTTCTTCCTCTATTCTTTGTAGGACAGAAAGCTGTTGTCCTCCCATTTGACTTTCGTGTTGGAAATTATGATCGTCCCCCACTTTCTTATATGGTTGGACAAGGGTTTCTGTTCTGGCCAATATGGGGAGTTGCTTTGCTGATAATATTGATCGCGATGCTGGCGTTCAGCAGTGTTTTTTTACTTTCCAAATTTCGTAAGCAAAACGAGGCTTTAGGAATATCAGAAGCCAAATATCGAGAAATGCTCAATAATTCACTGGTCGGTATTCTGATTATTCAAAACCAGGTCATTCAGTATTGCGATCAAGGGCTTGCTGATTTATATGGCTTTTCATCACCTGACGATCTGATCAGTTTGAGCGTAAAGGATCTCGTTGCTCCTGGAAGCTGGAGCAATTTTAAAACGGAAATCGAGTTGCTGGAATCAGGAGAGAAAAAAATCAGCCATTATCAATTCAAGGGGTTGCGGGGTGACGGCAGCATTTTTAATCTTGAAACATTAGGGAATGTCATTGAATACCAAGGTAAGCCCGCTGTGCAGATTGTATTCAAAAATATCACAGAACGAATGCTAACAGAACAAGCTATGCATGATAACGAGAAACGCTACCGCATGCTTTTTGAGCGAAGTTTAGCGCCAATTTATCTCTCTACATTTAATGGGCAAATATTGGACGCCAACAATGCTTTTATAGATTTATTGGGCCATGAGACACTTGCCGACTTACAAGCCCAGAGTACAACTGATTTATATTTCGACCTTTCAGATCAAGACAAGTTTCTATCATTACTTAAAGAGAATGGTACGTTGAAAAATATAGAAAATTGTTTGCGAAATAAAAATGGCGCCCCGGTTTGGGTTTTAGAAGATGTCAGCATTATTGATGATCAGGATATAGAGCCATATATTTTGGGCACAGCTATTGATATCACCGCCCGCAAAAAAGCTGAAGCGGCTCTCAAAGAGAGTGAGACACGGTATCGAAATCTCTTTCAAGAAATACCAATAGGAGTTTATCGATCTACTCCAGATGGACAGATATTGGATGTAAATCCTGCATTTGTTCAGATGCTTGGTTACCCGGACAAGGAAAAATTGTTGAGTGTAAATGCGGCTGATTTGTTTAAAACTCCTGAAGATCGTAATTTTGAGTTGGCGGAACTGGAAAAGACTGATATTGTGAATAAATTTGAAATGAGAATTCGTCAGTATGATGGAAATCTCATTTGGGTCCAAGATACATTTCGAGTGGTGCGTGATGCTGAAGGGCGGATTCTTCATTATGAAGGTAGTCTGGAAGATATTACTGAGCGAGTGCAGTCAGAGCTATCGTTGCGCGAGAACGAAGCTTTTCTTCAACAAGCTCAAAAAGTTGCCCAGCTGGGCTCCTACGAACTGGATATAACTACAGGGAAATGGATAAGCAGTGAAATCTTAAAGGGTATTTTTGGTATTGACGAGGGATTTCAACTCGATGTGGATGGTTGGGTGAGTATTCTTCACCCAGATAATCGGGAAATGATGCAGAACTATTTTGCAGATGATGTGTTGGCACAGCACCATCGTTTCGATAAAGAATATCGCATTATTCGGGCAGTTGACAAAGAGGAGAGATGGGTGCATGGTTTAGGGGGGCTTGAATTTGATCATCAGGGAAATCCAATCAGTATGGTTGGAACGATCCAGGATATCACCGAACGGGTACAAGCTGAAGAAGAACTTAAGCAAAATACGCTCCGGCTCGAAACGCTGCGCAAGGCCAGCCTGAGCCTGACCGCCCATCTATCTTTACCAGCTGTCCTTGATGCACTTTTGGAATATGTTTTACAATTGGTGCCTGCTGATGACGCCCACATCTTTACCTATGATGGGACAGCCCTCCATTTCGGCGCCGTGCGTTGGGCGGATGGCCGCCAGGAAGAGCCTTTTTCCGAACCACGCAAAGATGGACTGACGTATACGGTGGCACGCAGTGGAGAAACCCTTGTTGTGAATGATATGAGCCAAAGCCCAATCTTTCAGAATTGGCCGTTGGAGGGTGCTATCGTCGGCTTGCCATTGCTCCATGGTAAACAGGTTGTAGGGGTGATGAATGTCGCCACGGAGATCGCACGCAAATTTAGCAAAAGTGAACTGCGCATTTTGGAATTGCTGGCAGATCAGGCAGCAGTTGCTATTAACAATGCCCGTTTATACGAAGAGGTCCAGCAACACGCCCAAAAACTTGAAGTAATTAACAAAATCTCTACTGCACTATCCACCTCGCTTGATTTGGATACAGTATTGAAACTGTTCCTTGAACAAATTAAAGCAGTCCTGCCGATGGATAGTGGAGCTATTTTTCTCAGTGAAAAGGATGGCTTTCGGGTGATGGTAGATCATGGAATCTCGCCGTCAATTAAAGGGCGTGTCTTTCCTGACGATAATGAACTTTTTAACGAGATAAAGAAAACACAAGCACCCATAATTTTGAAAAATACCAAAGAAGACTCCCGTTTTGAAAATTGGGGTCTATTCGAAAATATCACTAGTTGGATGGGCATACCATTGATCGCCCGCGATACCCTGATTGGTTTCCTGACTCTGGATAGTTTTCACTTCAATGACTATCTGCCTGAGCAAGCTGAGCTAGCATTTATTTTTGCGACCCAGGCCGCGCAGGCAATTGAAAATGCACGTTTGCACGAACACGTAATTCAAGATGCCAACGAGATGGAAAAGCGCATCCAAAAGCGGACAACAGAGTTACAAAAGTTTGTAGATCTCACGGCGGGGCGCGAAATTCGTATGGTGGAACTAAAACGGGTGATCCAAAAGCTACGAACACAGCTTGAAGAAGTCGGGCAAACCCCGGTCGCGAATGATCCGCTTATCCAAGCCCTGGAAAATGACGAATAATATAGCATAAAGACTGTCCATTCGCTGAAAAATCTAGCGAAATCGCGAATTAGCAGATAAACTCAGGG